>JAYSOP010000792.1:0-2799 GCA_043722905.1 Chryseolinea sp. | reverse complement strand
TAGGCATCAGGTATTAGGCATTGGGCATTATTGGGCATTGGGCATTTTGTGGATGGCATGGGGAAAATATCGAATATTGATTTAATATGAGCACGCTCACTTTAACTGACATCTGGATTTATCCCATCAAGTCGCTTGGTGGGATCCGACTTGAAAAAGCTAAATTCAAAGGCAAGGGTTTGCAATATGACAGACGATGGATGCTGATCGATCATGAACGGAATTTTCTAACGCAGCGAAATCATCCTGAAATGGCGCTGTTTAAACTTGACGTCGAAGGTGAAGACATTTCGGTAACTATTAAGAAGGATGAAAAGGATGTAGCCACTACAAAATTCCCAATCCACCCTTCAATTACTAACAGATCATTCAGGTCCAAAATCTGGGACGATGAGGTTCTGGTAAGAGAAGTTGATCCAGCCATCAGTCAGTGGTTTTCTCAGCATCTCGGAATTACTTGTCAACTCGTTTACTTTCCGGAAGAAAATCCCAGGCCAGTAGAGGAACAATATCAGATAAACCATGACCAGGTGAGTCTGGCGGATGCGTACCCGTTCCTCATCATTGGCCAAAGCTCCCTTGATGACCTCAATGGAAGACTAAAAGAAGCGGTGCCTATGAATCGCTTCAGACCTAACTTTGTATTTACGGGAGGAAATCCTTATGCGGAAGATGATTGGAGCAACTTGTCAATCGGCCCGAACAAATTTGTAGCGGTTAAAAAATGTGCACGGTGTACCGTCCCTAATGTCGATCAGGACACAGGCCTCAAAGGAAAAGAACCTTTGCGTACACTTTCCAAATACCGGTCCATAGATAACACGGTTTTTTTCGGAAAAAATCTGATATCACAAAATGAAGGGGAAGTGGCTGTAGGCGACGCCATTATCCTGAGTTAAAAAAAAACTTGATACCTGTAGCAACTCTGCACACATTTGCATTATGACGTCGTTGTACCTCAAAGCTGTTCACCTTGTTTTTATAGTAACCTGGTTCGCCGGTCTTTTTTACATGCCCCGGTTATTTGTTTATATTATTGAATCACATCAGAAACCCGAACCGGAAAAATCCATCTTGTTGAAGCAATTAAACATGATGGCTTCGCGGCTTTGGTTTGGTATTACCTGGCCTTCTGCCATCATCACACTGGGATTGGGAATTGCCCTGATCCTCCATCAGCCGGAATGGCTCCAGCAAGGTTTCATGCATGTCAAATTGCTCCTCGTTTTATTGCTGTACGGTTATCATTTCTCGCTTCAATATTTGTTTACCCAATTAAGGATGGGTATTGTAAAATACTCATCACAACAATTGCGCTTATGGAACGAAGTGGCAACACTTTTTCTTATCAGTATTGTTTTTATCATCATACTCAAAAATGCCTTGAGTATAGTGTGGGGACTGGCGGGTCTGCTGGTGTTAACAGGCCTCATTTTGGCGGGTATGGCCCTATATAAAAGTTACAGAAAGAATAAATAAAAATCGAATGAAAAAGACCACAAACCCTATACATGTAAGGATTACCTGCTTCCTGCTTACGGCCTACTGCTTACTGCTTAACGCCTGCATCCAGCAAAATAAAGAGCGGCTTCCAATTTACGGAGAAAAAGAAGTTTCGGGTTCTGATACCGTTTACCACACGATTGCCAATTTCCAACTTCTTGATCAGGACAGTACCCTTATCACCCGTGAAACGGTGGCGAATAAAATTTATGTGGCGGATTTTTTTTTTACATCCTGCCGTACCATTTGCCCTATCATGAAAACGCAGATGCTCCGCGTATATGAAGCGGTCGAAAAAGATCCGGATGTCTTATTAGTCTCACATACCATTGATCCCGAACATGACACCGTTCGTTTGTTACATGAGTATGCGGAAAGGCTTGGGGTGAAAAGTGAGAAATGGCATTTCCTTACGGGGAACAAAGACTCGATATATCATTTAGCGCAGACCAGTTACTTTGCCACCGCGATGGAAGACCAATCGGAACCTGATGGATTTATTCACAGCGGTGCATTTCTAATGATCGATAAAAAAGGACGTATCCGCGGGAAGTATGATGGCACCAAAGGCGAAGATGTCGATCGGCTCATAGGGGATATCGAGAAGCTTAAAGGGGAGGAGGAGTAGCATAAAAGCGTAAAGCAATAAGCGCAAAGCATAAAGCGGTTTTAAGTTCAAAAGTTCCTTGAACGTCGAGCACGGATGACAACGTCTATCGAAATGACGGAGCTCGGTAGGGGTGAAAAACATTGTAACCTCCAGTTTTAACCGAGGTCCGGCGGACATTAAAAATGTGTGCCATAGGAACCCTCAAAGAAATAAATAAAAATTGTGCTGAGTATTCACTGTCCTAAAAACAAGGGTTTCATTTTTCGGCTTTCAACCGCTGGCTTTTTGCTTTTTGCTTTCGGCTTTCTGCTTCTAAAATGTTCGCCTGAGTCGTCATCGCCCAAATTCAAACTATATTACGCGCATGGCGAACAATTATTCAAAAAAAATTGCGCTAACTGCCATCAATCTGACGGTAGTGGATTAAAAAGGCTATACCCACCGTTGGATAGTTCCGATTATATGAAAAATAACTATGAATCTGTTATTTGCATCATGCGTTACGGCATGCGTGGAGAACTTTTGGTTAATGGTGTTCAATTCAACCAGCCTATGCCGGGCATGCCGGCTTTATCAGATCTCGAGATTGCTGAAATTGCCACCTACATTTATAATTCGTGGGAACACGAGCGCGGCATCGTGGAAGTGAAAAGCGTCAGCCTTATTTTAGAATCGTGTGTGGAAAA
>JAYSOP010000791.1:0-2507 GCA_043722905.1 Chryseolinea sp. | reverse complement strand
TTTTCTCTATATTCCAGAGGCCCCGCCAGATAGCCATAAGTGAAACCATTTGATTCGTACTCCTCATTCAGGATATTATTGATCAGAAAACTCAAATTGATCTGCTTCACGAAAGCGGGTTTCCAAACATAGCTTAACCGCAAATCATTAACCAGGTAAGGATTTATACTTCGGGCATCATGGGCTGTATTGTCAAGGTATTGTTTGCCAACAAATTTTGTAAGGAGGGTAACTTCTGTATTTCTCAGCGGAAGAATGGAGAAAGATGATCCGGCTACTACATTGGGTGAAAAGGCGATATCCGTATTTTTAAATCTTCGTTCTTCCACGCTATACTCATTAAAATCAGCGCCATAATTTTCAAGGACCTGTGTATACTCATCTATTTTATTCTGGCTAAGGGTAAAGTTGGCATTCCAGTGAAACTTTTCGGCAAGTCTGACCAGGGCTTGCAACTCTATGCCCATACGGTAGCTCTTTCCCGCATTCGTTCTGACAAATGCTCCAACGTCGTTTAACTGACCTGTTAAAACCAGTTGATTGGTGTAATTCATCAGGTAATAGTTCGCATGGAACGTATGCTGGTTAATCGCTCCGCGATAACCTACTTCCAGATTTTTCAAGGTCTCATGTTGAGGGTTGCTTTCTTTAAAGTCAATAAAATCATCCCGCACAGGTTCACGGTTTCCAATGGCGTAAGAAGCGTACAATTGAGTCTGGTCTGAGAGGGCATAGGTTAATCCAGCTTTCGGATTAAGAAAACTGAATACAGCATCTACACTGAAATCGTTTTGGGTATTTTCAATTCCGGAGGCTGTATAATCAACTTTTCTGTATTGGAGATCCGCGAAAGCGTTGACTTTTTCCGAAAACTGATAGTTCAATTTCAAGTAGGTATTAAAGTCGCGCTTATCGCCCTGGTTTAAATAATATTGATGCTTGAAGGGAATACTCCCCGACTGCGTCCAGAGAATTTCCCCGAAATGATCCCCAGCATAACGGTTCCACGCGCCGCCCAGGATCACATTCCATTTATGTTTGTCGTAATTAAGAGAATAAGTCAATCCATAAAAATCATTGTCCAGCCAGCGGCGGCGGATGAGATCAGTGGAGGTGATTGTATCATTGTCCAAAAGGTTTGCATCGTCATCTACAATAATATCCGGCAAACCATAGGATGCAAAATCATCATTGTACCGGTATTCTTCATAGAACCCTTTACCAGGCGTGTAGTGAAATGCCGAATTGACAGTGAAGATTTTATCCACCTGATGAGAAAAGTGAAGCTGATAGTGGTCCTGCTGATAATTGTCTACCTGGTTTTCGTAAAGATAGGGATTGAAAGTTCGACTCTCTGATCGAAGCAGATTATTGGTCTGTTCATCATTCCAGCCTTCATTCGCAGCCGTGATAAGCATGGCTTCTTTGTCATTTTGCAATCGCGATTCAGGAACCCCGTACCAGCTCTGATAAGTAATTTCTTTTCCTCCGAAAATCAGGGCTTTGATCATGGTCTTTTCTGAAAAGTATCCTGCGGAGAAATAATACGATTGCAGATCGCTCGAAGCCCGGTCTATAAAACCATCAGAGTTTATTTTTGAAACGCGCGCTTCTGCAACAACGTGTTTGTTTATTAAACCGGTGCCAATATTAATGGTGTGCCTTCTGCTATTGAACGATCCAAATGAGTTAACAAGTTCAGCATAAGGATCATCATTGCGAACATTAGTCTGAATGTTGATCGTGCCGCCAAAAGCTCCGGCTCCATTGGTGGAGGTGCCGACGCCGCGCTGAATCTGGATGCTTTCCGAGGAAGAAGCGATGTCGGGCATATTCACCCAGAATGTTCCAGCTGATTCGCTGTCATTATAGGGTATTCCATTGATGGTAACGTTAACGCGCGTTGGGTCGCTTCCGCGGATGCGAATCCCGGAATAACCTATCCCGTTGCCAGCATCGGAGGTCGTTACAACCGAAGGGGTCCAGTTCAGTAGAGAAGGTATATCCTGACCAAAGTTTTGTTGCTGGATTTTTTCTTTTCCTAAGTTTGTAAAAGTAGTAGGTGTTTTATCGGATGCGCGTGTAGCCCGGACGACCACTGCTTCCGAGAGAATAGAAGTGTGCAGCATCATCATCTCAAGTTCGACATTACCGGCGACATCAATCGTTTGTTCCTGCGCTTCATAACCCATGTAGGAAACTATCACAGCCTGTTCTCCGCTCTCCACTTTATTAAAACTGAAATGGCCGAATGCATCGGTAATCGTGTAACGCTTTGAATTTTTTAAAAGAACCGTGGCATTTACCAATGGTTCCCGAGTGGCAGAATCACGCACGAATCCGGAAACGATCTGCTGACCGAAGGTGGTGAATGACAACAGCAAACCTGTTGCCGTGCAAATAAATGGTAACATGATTTTTAAATGGTTTAAACCTGCAGCGCACAGGGGAATGCGCTGCGTACGTTTAAGATCCTGCCTACCGAAAGAACTTTCGTTCTGCAGGTA
>JAYSOP010000790.1:0-5191 GCA_043722905.1 Chryseolinea sp. | reverse complement strand
CCCACCCTAATTACTTTCCTTAGGTTAATTATCTTTGAATTTTGCATATATCGAGAGACAATCCAGAAATCGCATTCAGATCAGAACCCCCTTACCCTCTTTCCATGATGCTCTGGGATAAGAGTTCTTTTGGGCATCTCCATGAAATAAATAAAAGAACTAGTCGTGATTGTCAACGGCCAGGATTTGCTTCCTCACTCATTTCCGGAGGGGTTGAATTCGAACTTTACGTTTTTGCTTCTTGCTTACTCTACTATCCTTCTCGAGATAGTTCACCATCAGCCTGATGAAATCATCAGCCCTGGAATCCCAGGTGTTTCCGGAAGAAAAATTAACCCGATCCATCATACTTTTGTAATTATCGTGCTGAAGCGCGATATCAATGCTTGTAACAAATTCGTGGTGATTCCTGGCTATATAAGCCACCTTGCTGAAAGAGGCTATGTCCTGCGAAAAATTGGTAGAAATGACCGGTTTTCCCGCGCAAAGGTATTCATTGATTTTGAGGGGGTATATACTTTTTGTGAGGTCGTTACATAAGAAAGGGATTAGGCAACAATCACTGTATTTCAGGTAGGGTGGCAACTCCTCCATTATTTTTCTGCCCGTGAAAGCCACATTCGGCAGGTCTGCCAATCCTGAAGTTTTAAAAAGCTCGTTGGCAAACGGTCCTACCATCAATAATATCTTGTCCGGATGCTGGGTGGCTACTTTAATGAGTAGTTCATAGTCCAGGCGGTGACAGATATTACCCATATAACAAATGATCTTTTTACCGGGAGGCAAATCCTGGATTTCCCTGGGTTTTTCAAGGTTCTGGGTAACGGCGGTGTTAAAAAAACTGGTATTGGCAGCATTAGGAAGGAGATACACATCGTCGGAAACAACCGATTTAAGTCGTTTTAATTCCGAAGAAGTAACCACCGTAAAATCTGCTTTCCTTATCGCTTCCTCTTCAAGCTGGGGCCCATGCTTCTGGATATACGATGAATGGCTTATGTCATCCACACTCTGATAAATGTTCAAGGCTGGCTTGAGGTTCAGATTCAAGAATCTTCCGTACAACGGATTGAATGAGTTAATGAAAATATACTTTTTGATATTAAACTCCTGGCATGTTTCATTCAGCGCGATGGAGATTATATAATCATTGATTCTGGAAAAGGTGTCGTACATCAGGCCCGCAGGTAGCCAGTTGTTTGGAATCGTGAGTCTTGGGGTTACCGCTACCAGATCAGGATGATTTTTATCAGGCCGTAAAAAAATATCTTTCCCCTGCCATAAAGCCTTTTTACGCAAAGTTACCTGAGCACTATGTCGGTGGACTAAAAAATCTTTAATGGTGAATGGGTTATCTACATAAAACACCCGCGTGTGTTTGGAGAGCGCTTTAGCAAGGCAATACGCGGTTGACGAGTACGGTCCATCCCATCTGGGAAGGGCCAGCATAATGATGTCGCAGTCGGAAATACTCATAGTATTTTTCTTTTCAACCGACTCGACGTACTTCTCTCATCACAATTTGATTGCAATTCAAAAGCGAGTAGTGAAATAACAGGAACCGATTAGTAACAGATACATAAGCGACAGTAAATAAACGTGCCAGAACCAGCAGTCTGCAGATCTTTTTTAAATGAACATCAGTTGTGGTTTTCCAGAATTTCCCAAAACCTTTCAACTCTGGCCGTCCAGGTGTTGGTATTGGCTACCGCCATTCGTGCTTTGATCCGCCCTCCATCATCTTCCTGAATGGCCCGGGCGATTAACTGAACAAATTCGCGGTGATTTCTGCCTATATAAATCACATCACTAAAAGCCTCAATATCTTCAGAGAAATCTGTAGCCACCACAGGTCTTCCTGCAGCGAGGTACTCATTTATTTTCAGGGGATAGATGCTTTTTGTCAGCGTATTCTTTTTAAAGGGAATCAGTGTACAATCAAAATATTGAAGATAGGCGGGTAATTGTTCGATTTTTTTCGACCCGGTTAAAATAACATTGGGGAAGTCTGCGAGACCGATATCCTTTGCGTCAGGGGTTGTTACAGGTCCCACCATGGCAATGATTTTATCATGGTGAAACGCAATCACTTCCTTCAATAGTTGATAGTCAATCCGGGTTTCAATATTGCCCGTATATCCGATAATTTTTTTTCCTTCGGCGGGAGCCAGCTCGACTGGCCGTGGGAATTTTTCCGAAAGCGCCCTCTTGAAATTGCTGAAATCCGCGGCGTTCGGATGATAGTAAACATGGTCTGAAAATTTGGATTTTAATCGCCTCAGTTCATGTGAGGTGGTAAGGGTAATATCATAATTGCGAATGATTTCCTCCTCCAGGCGGGCCCCGTGACGGCCCGTATACTCCGCCTGTGATATATCATCCATGGACTGATAAATTTTTTTAATCGGTTTTATATCAGCGGGAAATTCACGACAGAAAAAAGGATCAAAGGCATTAAAAAATATAAAGGTAGTAAGCTGATAATCTTTAATGATCTGCCGGATAGTATTGAAAACAATATTATCGTTCCACTTCCCTATCGTGGAATAGAGAAAACCAGGCGGTAAAAAGTTGATGGGTAATGTTGCTTTCGACGTAACCATGGTTAAATTTTCGGGGAGGCCCTCACCTTTTGTATAAATGTTCTTACCCAAAAGCAACGCCTCTCTCCTTTTCTGAACCCTGGGAGTTCTGTACTCAGAAAAAAAATCTTTGATTGAAAAAGGATGATCGATATAAAAGACCCGGTTATTCCTGGCAAATTCTTTGGCAAGAGAAAATGAAGGCGAGGATATCGGCGCATCCCAGCGGGATAAACTGAAAATAATAATATCACTCTTTCTTACCATGACAAACTAAGTTGTAATTACCACCTGCGTGTGGGTTGTTTAAATAATAGTACCATTAGCGTAGTGTCAGCTTGATTATGTAGTTATATCATGCAAGCGCCATTGCCTAACCTTATTACCTGAGTAAGCTGATGCAAACCTTCCCACCTAACCTTATTGCCTTATTTTCATGTTCAGATATATTCATTGCACTGATAAAAGAATCATTTGTTTCATTTTAAATCTTTCAGTACCAATCCCATTTCATCACAGCGTCGAATAGGTAAATAAGGTTGGCGATTTACTATTTTCGCTTGTTACTAAGGTTATAATGTTAAAAAAGCAGACCCATAAAAATTTATTAACTAAAAGTATTTAAGCTATATCGATAAAAAGAATACGTCGCATAATTAAAGTTTTGCGACCCCTCGACAATACGTCGAAATGAAGTTGATACAACACTAGTCAACGGCTGGAGAAATTTTGCAGGCAAAAAAGCTAGCCATTCCGATGAAGTGTAGTGCAACCTGATCAGGCGAATTTCACCATTCGTTTTCTAAGCGCACTCCAGCCAATTTTGTACCATGCAAAAACGTTTGTCAACACCTTCAAAGTATTGATATCAAACATGCGGTGAAGGATAATCTGGTTGAGAATGAAGACCACACAATATGACAACAATGTGCCGTATGCTGAACCGATAACTCCGAACTGTTTCAAAAAAATATAGTTAAAAATGACATTGAGAGCGGCTACCATGACCAGCAGATAAAAATTAATTTTCGGTTTTTTAAGCGCATCCATCACCGTACCAAACTGGCGATTAAAGGGAATGATGAGAGAATAAAAAATAGTAACCCGCAGAATGGGCGCGGCCTCCATGTAGTCAGCTCCGAAAATTGTTAGAATTATGAAATCAGAAAAAATATAAAGGGGCAGCACCATGGGTAACATCAGGGCGAGTATTAGGCTGACCGATTTTACGTAAACATCCCGGACGCCTTCGTTTCCGTGATCTTTCATTTTTTGAGCTACCTGCGGGAAAACCAGAGAGGCCACCGCCAGGGTCGGTACCTCTACAATATTTGAAATACGCAAAGCAGGATTATACACCGCAACCGAAGCAGTGGATAGCAGTCGCCCAATCATCCAGCTATCCGTATTCTTGACAAACATCGAACTTATGTTGGTTCCAAAAGTAAATTTTCCAAAGTGGAAAAGATCTGAAAGAACTTTTTTATTAACCACCCTGTCAATTTTTAGCATATTTTTTACAAATTGATACCCCACAATACTCCCGACCGCAGTGGCGAACAATTGAGCAAGGGCCAGTTCCATCAGCGTAGGCTTCACATTCATAATAAAATGCCCCATTATATAAAAACACAGGATCGCCAGTCTAAAAAAATTACTGATAAAAATGCCTTTAAATTGAAGTTTAGTGGTCTGGAGGTATTCAAAGTGCAGGAATGGTATAAAAATTATATTGTTTAATGCATATACCAGAAATAACTTTTCCAGACCAGGGGCATCCCAGAAGTTGGAGAGAGGAACCGAGCCAATTAAAAGCAATATTGAAATTACACCCCCTAAGATGCAGTGCAGTGCAAGCGAAGCCGTAATGAGAGGTCTTTTATCAGTCTCTTCCGCACTTACGAGGCTGGAAACTAAAGGGTTTCGGATGAATCCATTTCGGATCATTTCGAGGATGGCTGTTACGCTTGTGAATAATATCCAGATCCCAATGTCAGATTTGGGCATAATGCGCACCATGAAAAAGATATTCAGAAAACCAAAAACAACAACAGAAATTCTGTTAAGCAGTGAGAAAACGCCGCGTGAAAAAGAGCGGGAATAGCCAGATGAAGCCAATTTAAATTTATTTAATTATGTCAATTACTTTCAAACAAAATGATTTATCCAATTCTTCGGCACTGACCAAGAAACATGACCTCATACCTGATTTTTTGATTATCGGAGCAGGAAAGTCAGGAACAACTTCATTGGATAAATACCTTAAACAACACCCTGAAATTTTTATACCCAGGGTGAAAGAACCGAATTTTTATGGGTATGAACATAAGACATCCAAAGATTTTGGCGGTGACCTGGCAGAAATCGCTCATTTTAATGGCTCAGTGACAGATTTACAAGCCTACCTTGGCCTTTTTAAAGAGGCTGCTCCAGGGCAGGTAAAAGGAGAAACCTCCAATACGTACCTATATCATGAAGGCGCTCCGGAGAGAATTCGATACTATAACCCTGATATGAAGCTCATTGCCATCCTAAGGCAACCTGCTGGCAGGCTTTATTCGCGTTACCTGCACCTGGCCAGGGACAAGAGGGTCCCAACAACGAGTTTT
>JAYSOP010000789.1:0-3828 GCA_043722905.1 Chryseolinea sp. | reverse complement strand
ACTAAAAAAGCTGATCACCCCAAGGGTGAACATCCCAAAAAAGATTCAACCGAAGTGGAAAATTAATTTGTGCAAAAATCGATTGAACCGCATGAATTTTCGTGAAAATCATTCCTGATACAGTCACCGGAAGAGAGAGGCTCACCTTTTTCCGGTGACTCATTTTTTATAATAAGACAATAATCTATTTTGATTATCCGCCATTTTGCGGGTAAACGAAAAAGTAGTTTTTGTGAGAATAGGTTCACCGCTAATTCTAAAGGCGGATAGACGAGAAAATTGATTGGGCCGGAACTCGGGCCAGGCTGCAACGCGAGATCTCCTCCGCGACTTTGTTCAATCCTGTTTGCGGGATGGCGACCAAAATAGTATGTGGCAAGGGCAGTGTATTTGTTGCCTTCACTGATATCCATAGGCCACCATTTGCCTATAGAATTCAACCCAGCAGTGATAGCCGTCGAGGCCTCCCTCGTTCCTGTCCGATGGGATGGATGCGCCAATAGAAAAACGGGCGGGGATGCCTACCGACCGCGCGAGTGAAATAAAAAATGAATGGAATTCAGTACAATTTCCAGTGCGTACACCACAGGCATAAACGGCATCCCCCCTGCCGTAATTGCTGTGTTTCATATACCGCATATTGTTTATTATTTAATCGTAAAGCGCTCTTGCCTGAACGAGTTTATTATCTTCACGGGGATCCAATTGCTTCATCTGCAATTTCTTTGAAGCGTCCACCAACCGGCATCAACAGATTTGATCCAGGTACTTTGAAAGTATCGGTTGTGATTCTACAGGAATCCTTGCGGAAGATCAACACATTTGCAGATATCCTTTATGAAAAGCACAGAGATGCATTCGATGGGGAATCGAAAAAGTATTTCGATAAAATTATCAAGACATCTTCGCAAATGACCCAGTACCTGAAGGATTTGCTCAATCTTTCTAAACTAAATAACATGGCAGTTTGGGAATCTGTCGATCTTAATTCGACCATTCAACAAATCTTGAATGATTTAGAGCTTAGAATTGCACAAGAAAAAGCATCGGTAGAAATCAGGGATTCTTTGCCAATCATTCACGCAATCCCTTTTCATGTAAAGCAGTTATTTTATAATCTAGTTAACAACGCGTTGAAATTCAGACGGCCAGATATTGCTCCTCATATTAAGATATCTTGCCGGATGCTAACCAAAGCTGAACTTCTCAATTACCCTTCACTTAGTTTTGAAAAAGTATATTGTGAAGTTTGCATTAATGACAATGGAATAGGATTCGAACAAAAATACTCCAGGCAAATATTTACCATCTTCCAACGTCTACATGTGAAAAGCGCGTATGAAGGAACAGGGATGGGATTAGCGTTATGTAAGAAGGTTGTCACGATACTTCAAGGGGAAATTTATGCTACTTCATCGCCTAATCTGGGATTAACGTTTCATGTAATACTACCAATTTCTTCAAATTAAAAGTTAGGCTAGAAGAGGAAAGAATGCTTTTAGCCCAACAATTCAATAAATCTATTGAATAATTGAATTAATTGTCCTATCTTTGCTGTTCAATAATAAAAACTTAGCCTGTATGGACAAGAGAATATTTAAGGATAGAGTCTACGATGAACTTGCAAAAATTACAAAAGCATTAGCGAACGGGCACAGATTGGAAATAATCGAGCTTCTCGCCCAGAGCGATTATTCTGTTGAGCAGCTATCCATCCACACAAACCTTTCTATCGCGAACGCTTCCCAGCATTTACAGGTTCTAAAGACTGCGCAATTGGTTGATGTAACACGAAATGGAAATTTTATTCACTACCGGTTAGCCAATATCAATGTATTTAAGGCTTGGAAGGCGTTGAGGGATTTAGGTGTCGAACGAATTGCATCCATCGAGAAGCTTGTAAAGGATTTCAGGAAATCCCGGTTTCAATTGGAATCAGTTACAATCGATGAGTTGCTCCGTAAAATGGATTCAGGAAGAGTTACCATACTAGATGTGCGCCCTGAAATTGAGTTCAAAAAAGGCCATATCGTAAATTCAATATCGATCCCATTCAATCAGCTCTCTGACAGATTAAAGGAATTGCCAAAGAGCAATCAAATTATCGCCTATTGCCGTGGACCGTTCTGCGTCTATGCCGATGACGCCGTTGCACTGTTGAGTAAAGCGGGTTACAAGGCGAAACGTCTAGAAGAAGGCTATCCCGACTGGGCAATTATGGGTTTACCCGTTGGAGTGAATTAAAAAAATTACTGCCATGGAAGAAAAGTTGATCACGGTTGAAAATCTTCAGGAGAAGCTTAATAAAAAAGATCCTGTCTTTATTTTGGACGTGAGACCTTCCGATCAAAGACAGGAATGGCGTATCGCGGACAGTTCACATGTAGATGCATACAAGCAACTAAATGCCGGAGATGAAACCGCGCTGGATATGATAGAAGTTCCAAAAAATTCAACTGTCGTGACGGTATGTGCTGCGGGAAGGACAAGTCTGATTGCTTCTGAATTACTTAGAAAGAAAGGCATTCGGGCCTATTCGTTGGAAGGCGGGATGAAAGCCTGGAACTATGCGTGGAACACTGCAGAAATATCATTGCCTCATGGGCTAAAAATCATTCAGGTAAGAAGGCCTGCAAAAGGGGTACTTTCCTATGTTATAGGTTCACAGAAAGAAGCCGTGGTAATTGATGCTTCCCTGAATCCTGAAGTTTACATTGATATTGTGCGTGAAAACCACTGGACTATCAAATACGCTTTGGATACACACATCCATGCCGATTATGTTTCGAGGACGAAGGAGTTGGCGAGAGCAACCGGTGCGAAACTTATGCTGATAGATAAAGCTAAAGTTGAGTTTGAATTTACTCCTGTTTCCGATGGTGATTCAATCACGTTCGGTAATACGGCACTTCAGGTGATTCATACACCTGGACATACCTGGGAGAGCACAACTTTTAAAATAGGAGATCACGCAATTTTTAGTGGTGACACGTTATTTATAGATAATGTTGGCAGGCCTGATCTGAAAGCAGAACAAAATGAAGCGGTTGACAAGGCTAAGAGTCTTTATAATTCGTTAAATAAACTTCTGTCACTAGACCCCAGAATACTTGTGCTTCCGGCACATTCGTCAAAACCTGTTTCCTTTGATAACAAGTTGGTCGGGGATACTATCGACGCCGTCAGCCAAAGGGTGAATTTAACAACTATGTCAGAATCGGATTTTGTTGAGTATGTATTATCGAAAATTCCAGCGACCCCGCCTAACTACCAGGCGATAGCGGTATTAAATACGAAAGGCGCCTATAACGCGGAGGAACTTGGCGACCTTGAGGCTGGAGGAAATCATTGTGCAATCGCATAGCTGGTAAGATGTCACAAATATTAACAAAGAAATATTACACGGAAGATTCCGTTTTCCTTCCTGAGAATTTGCTTCGCGAAGCGCGAAGGCAAAAGGACTTGAAAGAATGCAACGTACCCGGCATATGTGTACTTGATCCGGATGGTGATATTCTGAGGTATCTGAAAAAAAATTCGGCTCACGTCAATCGCTGCTGGGCGTGTTATCACAGCGAGCTTCATAATGCCAAATATAAAGACCTCGAATTTGGGATCATTGGTTGCGCGGTAGGAGCTTCCTATGCGGTGTTACTCGCTGAACAATTGTTTGTATCGGGCTGCGAACTATTGATAAGCATTACTTCAGCTGGAAAAATAAATGAAAGTTTTGGTTCGGATTATCTTTTGATAAGAGATACACTCAGGGACGAAGGAACAAGTTACCACTATTTACCTGACGATGAGGCGTGTTCTTTAAATCCAAGC
>JAYSOP010000788.1:0-4594 GCA_043722905.1 Chryseolinea sp. | reverse complement strand
TCTCAACAATAAAATGGTTAACTCTTTTGAAGCGCTGGCAGGTGAAATAAAAGAGGCCCGCTACTATTTCATCCGGGGCGGCATGGTGTTGCCGTTGGACCAGATGGATAAGGTCAAAATAAATCCATCCGTATTAATCCGGGCACAGGAAGGTCAACCGATGAGTTTTGACCTTAATACTGCCATCATATTCTACGACGTTTTCAGCCTGGGGGGTTCCTATCGACTGGGTGACTCCTTTATCACGTTTATCGATCTGAAAATCAGTGAAAAAATTCACTTCGGATACTCTTATGACTGGACTTCATCCTCCATCAATGGATTCTCCAATGGCACCCATGAGTTTATGATCAACTACAGATCAAGGATACGCGGTATTCACAAAGATCCTGACTGCCCTCAGTATTATAATTACCGGTAAGATATCCTCCCCGCAACTTCACGAAAGTTCTAAACTTTCGCGAAGTTTTATCCGCGGGCACCGTCCGCCTCCACCCTTAATGGCCCGCGCCCGAAATACTAATTTAGCCGAGACTCTCTGTGACCTTTAGCACACCTTCAGAAGCACTCACTAACTCATATTGCCAACCTCTTCAGACACACAAAAAGAAAAAAATTCCTCCGAAACTTTCTGTTATTGGATTTTGGGGATACCGGCGACCCCGACCGTTCTTGATACCCGAAAAAGAATAACTACTCCTTAACAACTTCGGATAATCGCTTATCAAGGAATTGTAAATGGTATTGGGTCATCGGGTCATTGGCTTTTCTTGCTCCCTTTTTAACCGCGGCATGAATTTCCGTTAATTTATTTTTTACAATAGGCCCAACATCACGATAGTCCTTGCCGGATTTCTCTGACAATGCAATGAGTTGTTCAACGTATGAACGCTGCAGGTTCCTCCTGTAAATATCAATCGGTTTTCGTTTACCAAGTTCGGTCCACATCGCCTGGTCTATATCATTAAAGTAATCCATGAGTCCATACGCCTTTGCTCCATACATGGCTTCATTCACGGCAAGTTTGCTCACTGTATTGGTACTCATCAGATAGCTTAAAACAACCTCCTGGGAACCCGCAATGGTCTGCGTCGGCGACTCTCCAACGCGTGCGAGTATCAGGGTATCCAAAAGCCACGCAGGGGTAACGAAAACATTATCCTGTATAAATTTCATCGCCTCTCGTTGGCGTTCCACTGGGACCATTTCATACACGGCCCCAGGTTGACTGGCTAATTTTGGTGTTTCATAAATCCCGCCAATGTTGGCAAGAACGTGCCCCAGATAATAATCAAACTGGTTGGTTACACCTTTATAAAGATCGTGCAGGTTTTTATATCCTTCATTTTCCTGGTAAGTCCACGACGTCAGGTTTGACAAGACACGTTTCAGGTTTTTGATTCCATACTCACCAGCCTTCATTGCATTGTCGCCGATATCTTCCGTCTGGGTGCGTGGGTCATCGGAGGAGAATTCTGATCCAAACCATAAGGCCAGATCATCTTCCATTTTTTCGACGATCCATTTGTTGAGTATAGGTTTTTCCTCTTCAGCAGATATCACATCAGGATACCAACGGTATCCCCACTCGATGGCCCATAGATCATAGGCGCCTATTTTATTAATGAGCCCACTTTCATCGATACTATCTTCTGGTTGCGCAACGTAATTAAAACGCGCATAATCCATAATGGAAGGGGTGTGGCCATGAATTTTCAGCCATTCGCGGTCGCGAAGCTTCTCAACGGGAACCGTGGAACTCGCGCCAAAGTTGTGCGTTAAACCCAGTGTATGGCCCACCTCATGGGCAGCGACGGAACGGATCAGCTGACCCATCAATGCATCGTCGAATTGCATGTGCTGGGCGCGTATGTCCGTCGGACCACATTGGATCAAATACCAGTTTCGCAAAATGGACATCAGATTATGGTACCAGTTAATATGACTCTCCAGAATTTCACCGCTCCGGGGATCAGTAATAATAGGGCCCGCCGCATTGGCGAAAGATGATGGTTTGTATACAATGGCAGAATGCCTCGCATCCTCCAGGCTCCAGATAGATCCCGTTTTGCCGGGATCTGTCTTTGCCTGAATAGCATTCTTGAATCCAGCTTTTTCAAAGGCTACCTGCCAGTCCTCGATACCTTTTACCAGGTAAGGCACCCATTTCTTTGGCGTCGCAGGATCGATATAATAAACGATGGGTTTTTTTGGTTCAACCAGCTCTCCCTTTTTGTAACGCTCTACATCTTCTTCCTTTGGTTCAAGTCTCCAGCGTTTAACAAAGTTGACAACCTTAACACCCTGGGGATTCGCGTCATAATCTGTATACCGTTCACTGAAGTAACCTACTCTCCTATCGGCAAAACGTTTGCGCATGGGTTTCTCAGGTAATAAGACGATGGAGGTATTTAACTCCATCGTGAAGGTAGCCTTGGAGTTAGATCGGGTGTAGGTTTTTATGGTTCTTATCTCAACATTCAATGGATACGCATTGATGTCTTTTATATAACACATATTGTTTTGCAAATTGCCCACGGCCATGGATTTTCGCGTCGACGAATTAAAAAAGAAAATGTCGTTATCCCCGTTAATATAACTGGTAACATCAATTACGCTTCCCTTCCCGTTAGGAGAATATGCCCCGACACCAAAAGCTGCAACAAGGGGTTGCAGATTCGACCGCACGACAGCATGATACATCGCGTCAGTGGTGTCGCCTATCTGATCTTCATAAGTTATTCGCCGCAGGAATAATTTATGCCCCGGTCCTTTCTCAAAACGAATGATCGTGCTTCCGATCTGGTCACCTGCAAAACCGGTGTTTCCAGGTCTTACGCCGGCCGCGCCCTGCGAAATTCTTCCGACAACCAAAATATCGCGTCCTAAAATGCTGTCAGGAATTTCAAAATAATAATTGTCGGAAACTTTATGCACGGAAAATAAACCTTTCCTGATCACTGAACGGTTTCGCATCAGATTATAAAAATTCCGGGGAGCACTGAGTTGTTCATTCCCCTGAGGGACGGAGGATGGGGTTTCTTTTTTAACACTATCCTGATGAATGGTATCCTGGCGCAATCGGCTAAGCGCCTCTAATGTCTGCGCAATGCCTGACGATGAAACTAATATAGTGAGTGCAAAAATTGAGATGATCCTCATGCCTGGAACTGTGTTTATGTGGGTAATAAAAAATTCCAACCCCCGACCGGGTTCCTCCAACAACATTTTTTAATATTGATTACTATTAAAAGCTGCCAGCGCAAAGATAACGCTTTTGAAAGGCAGATAGTGCAGAAAAAATAATAGAATCAGTTCGTAAAAAGTACACCAGGATATACCTGGTCCCAGCGCATAAATTCCCTGGCATTTTTAACACAAATTAATCCGGGCAGGGCTCGTGACAAGTATTTCCAAACAAGTTCAAAACTCATGGAGATACGGTTAAATGTATTTACAAAGCGGGACTAAAGACCTTCAACATGTAACAGAATGGCCTACAGCCGGCACAAACTTGCGCTCTTCGAAGGAGTGATTTTGAATGGAGACGGTTCCTCGATGGTAGAGACCGCACTCGGCATTGATTTATGCGGCTCGAATAAGCGGGTAAAGTACACGGTGCTTCCTTCGCTTCTGGTTTTCTGTCAATTCCAAAAATTTGCTCTCGGTGTCGGTCGCCCGGGTTGGTTTTCACAGTGTCACTCCCTTATTAGCAAGCATCCTCTGTTATTATTTAGTCAATTCCGAAGCGGGCATACGTTTTTAATTCCGCATGCTACTAAACGCTTAGATGTATGAATGAAGTATACTATAAAGGGAAGCCCTATCAGTTTAAAATAACTGAAATGGCTGGCAAACGCCATTTTCAGCTCTATGAAAATGGGAATTTGAAGCATTCTGTAGAACAAGGCGAGCTCGACATCAGATCTATTGTCAGCTTTATTCTTGATTCTTATTATCGCAATACAAGAACCAATGTAAACAATCCGATTTCAACCAATAGGTTGTAGAAGATTATACTCATCTAAATATTTTTTAACCGGTTGGTATTGCCAGCCGGTTTTTTTTTGCCGAAATCAAACCAACCTGTACAAAAAATCAGAAGTATTTTTCGAAACGCTATTAAATTCATTATGCTCAGACTATTTGCCATTATACTTTATTTCTCCACAAACTTCGCAATCGCTCAGGAGATCGCCATCACTTTTGACGATGCTCCCACGTCCGAAGGTCCGCTTTTTTCTGGAGCGGAGCGAACTGAAAAGATTTTGAATCACCTCAGCAAACAAAATGTCAAAGAGGCGGCCTTTTTTATTCTGACGGGAAACATCAATGCCCGGAATTCACAACGATTGACCCGATACACCAAAGCCGGGCATCTCCTAGCCAACCATACCCACCGTCACAAACACATACATGAAATTGGGACCATGGCTTACATTCGCGATGTAGCTATTGCAGACAGTATTCTGAAGCTTAAGCCGGGCTTCAGAAATTGGTTCAGATATCCCTTTTTGGACGAAGGAAAATCGGTGTCCGTCCGGGATTCCCTGAGGGAAGGAATAAAAAGCCTTGGTCTGATAAATGGTTATGT
>JAYSOP010000787.1:0-2659 GCA_043722905.1 Chryseolinea sp. | reverse complement strand
AAAGTGAGCTTTAACATCACCATACTAGGATCGAGCGGCGCCTTGCCCGCCTACGGAAGATACCCTTCCTCGCAATTAATTGAAATTGAAAACCGTCACTTTCTCGTGGATTGCGGTGAGGGGGCTCAGATGCAACTGATGCGGTTTCAGGCAAACTTTCACCGTATTAACCATATTCTTATTTCTCATCTCCACGGTGACCACTATCTGGGCTTGATGGGACTGATCTTCACCATGCACCTGCTGCGCAGAACCAATGATCTTCATCTTTACAGCCATGCAGGTTTAGACGATATCATCACCACACACCTGAGGCATTCGCATTCGGTTCCTGCCTTTAAAATTATCTTCCATCAACTGGAAAAAGACGTCCATGAAACCATCTATGAAGATGATGCGCTACTTATTCAAACGCTTCCGCTGACGCACAAAATTAAATGCTCGGGATTTTTATTCAGGGAAAAGACTAAACCACGACGCATCGATAAAAACAAATTACCGCACGGCCTTCTACTCCAGCAAATTGCAAGCCTTAAAAAAGGGCAGGATGTTGTCGATCAAAGGGGAACCATACTGTATAAAAACAAGGACCTTACTTTGCCTCCCCGACGTTCGCGAAGTTATGCCTATTGTTCGGATACTGCCTACAATGAAAGTACCGTTGAATTAATCCGGGGTGTTGATATCTTATATCACGAAGCAACTTTTGGCCTGGATGAACTTTCAAAAGCCTTTGAAACCCAACATAGCACCGCCGCACAAGCTGCGAGGATTGCGCTGAAAGCAGAGGTTCAAAAATTATTGATCGGGCATTTTTCAGCGCGATATAAGGATCTGTCACCTCTGCTGGAAGAAGCGAAGAATATATTCCCGGAAGTGGAATTAGCCACAGAAGGCGGTATCTTCAGCATTCAGGATTAATCACCTATTTTTAACTGATGGAAGTAACCTTTGATCAAAAGAGAAACAGGCTCTTTATTATCCTGTCGGGAATATTTATTACAAATGCGTTACTGGCTGAAATTATCGGCGTTAAAATCTTTTCGGCCGAGGCTATTTTTGGTCTCCCCGCTGCACACCTTGACATCCTTGGTTTCGTTATGGATTTTAACCTCACGGCAGGTGCGCTTATCTGGCCCGTTGTTTTTATTACCACCGACCTGATCAATGAATATTTTGGTAAGCCTGGCGTAAAACGCATCAGCTATCTTACCGCGTTGTTAGTACTTTACGCTTTTATTGTCATTTTTATGGCCATTAGTTTACCCCCGGCGGATTGGTGGGTTAACCTCGCAGATGACGATGGAAGTGTGGTCAATATGGATATTGCCTTTAACAGGATTTTAGGACAAGGCCTTCGGATTATTCTTGGTTCACTCACCGCGTTTTTACTGGGCCAGCTGGTGGATGTTTTTGTGTTTCAAAAGCTCAGGCAGCTCACGGGAAGCAAAAGGCTCTGGCTTCGCGCAACGGGGTCTACGCTTATTTCTCAATTCGTGGATAGCTTTGTCGTACTGTTCATCGCATTTTATGGGATCTTTTCCAATGATCAGATCATCGCCATTGGCATCACCAATTATATCTATAAATTCTCCGTGGCTATTCTGCTTACCCCGCTTATTTACCTTGGTCATTCATTGATCGACAACTTTCTAGGCAAAGAAAATGCAGCCAAACTTTCGGATGAAGCCGCCCGGGAAAGTCAGGGGTTTTTTTAGGGATCAGGCATTAGGCATCAGGCATTGGGAATACAGGCAAGCACAACCTGGAACTTGAAACCTGGAACTTGCCCCCTGCACCCTGAAATGTCCTATCCCCCTCTTCTGAGGTTATCGCAGATCACTGCAGTTGCGATGGCTGCGTTAAGGGATTCTGCCTTTCCGTATTTCGGGATGGTGATCTTTTGGGTTACGTACCTTTCCAGATCAGGCGATATGCCGTGAGATTCGCTTCCGATCAGGATAAGTCCCCCCTGCTTAAAGCTAACCTCATGAATATGCGTTCCCTGCAGGTATGCGCCGTAAACGGGCAGCTTAATTTCCCGGAGAAATATGGGCAGGTCTGTATAGAATATTTGTGTCCGGGTAAAAGACCCCATGGTAGCACTGATGACCTTGGGGCTGTAAAAATCAGCCGTCTCCGGTGAAGCGATGATTTTTTGAATACCATACCAATCTGCCGTCCGGATAATGGTGCCGAAATTACCCGGATCACGGATATTGTCAAGCGCAATAGCAAACTCCTCACCGGAAGGTTGGATGGGCACATTGGGTTTGAGACGGGCTATTGCAATCGCCGAATTATTGGTCTGAAATTCACCCAGCCCTTCAAGCTCCCGTTCTGAAACTTCGACAACATCAGGTTTTAGGGGTGCCTTAATGGTTGACAGGAAATGATGGGTACCTATGAGGCTAAGGATCTCAAAATCCGATTTCAATAATTCCAGCACACTTTTGGCTCCTTCTACAACAAAACATTGCTCCTGTTTTCGGTATTTCTTTACTTGCAGGGATTTGATGAATTTTATAGTGGCTTTTGATAGCATCTTGAACACTTGATCTCGAAAATTAGATATTTTCTTTTAATACTACTCCCCTTTCTGCTGGCAGGTTGTTTGGGTACCCGGCACCTGAAAGAAAACGAGAAACATCTTTTCAAG
>JAYSOP010000786.1:0-3062 GCA_043722905.1 Chryseolinea sp. | reverse complement strand
TCCACCATGTTGCGCATGAGCATAATCATTTCGGCTATGGCGAGTTCGACAACAGAACGGGTGTTACTGAATGGCGCGTTAAAAACGGCAATACCTTTTTTGGTAGCTTGTTTCAAATCGATCTGATTGGTGCCGATACAAAAAGCCCCTATGACCATCAATCGGTTCGCATTCTCCAGGACCCTTGCGGTAACCTGGGTTTTTGAACGAATGCCCAACACCGAAACGTTTTTTATTTTTTCGCAAAGTTCGTCCTCCGTAAGCGCAGCATGATAGGTCTCGACATTGAAGCCTTCTGTTTTTAGTAATTCAATGGCAACCGGATGTACATTCTCCAATAACAAAACGTTGATCCTGTTTTTTGGATAAGAAATGACTGTGTTCAATTTATTAAGGTATAAAAATTCATCCAGACTTGGTGTTACATGATCTGCCTTGCTCTTTACATTTTCACGGCTCACATTTTCTGTAAAAGCATAAAATTTGTTGGCTAGCCCCGCATGTTTAATTTCATAATCCGTGTAGCCATCACCGATCACATACACATCACCGGGGAGATTTAATTTTTTGAGCATCTCTACTTTTCCGCCATTGGCAGAAAGCGGATTATCACGGTCGAACCCAACGATCTTGCCTTCTCCATCAAACCTGAATTCATTGGCCAGAATATTTTCAGATTTGATCCCAAATTCAGTAACGATAGGTTCAATGAATTCCTTAAACCCATTTGAAATAATATATATCTGATCAGCGTAGGTTTGAAAAAATTCTTTATTGCGTTTAAACGATTCAGAAACGCTGCCTTTTAATTCCTGAATAAGGGGGCCCATGTGATGGCGGCTGGGGGCCAGCAGTTGCAACCTGCGTTCAAGTGATTCCCTGAAGGAGATCGACCCATCCATTCCCCTATTGGTGATCTCAATAATCTGTTTCTTTCGTTCTTCCCTTTCAGGATGATCTTTTAGGGAGATATCTGCCAGTACATCAAACGCCTCAACCTTGGTAAATGTGCTATCGAAATCGATTACGAAATACTTATTCAGCTTCATGGTTAACAAATGAAGGGCAAATGTAAGAAAACGGCGTGATGAGCCTTAGCTATGGTAAAGAAATGTCTCTTGCTTCAAAGCCGCAGGGTTACTTCCGAAGGATATCTGCGGTGACGAGTCATTCCGTCCAGGGTATAGTCAGCAATCGCGGTGTGCTCACGCTACAGGCTTCAGGCAATGGTTGGATAGTGCTGACTAACTGGAAATATTCACGTAGTTCAGGATGAAATCACGGGTGTATTGCCTGATCATATCGCGTACTTTACGAAATTCGCTCATCACCATTTCTTCCGGTCCTTTTTTCCTGGCCGGGTCAGGAAAGTTATTATGGAAGCTTTTCACTTTCGCTGGAAAATAGGGACAATTTTCTTTGGCGTTATCGCAAACCGTCAGGACAAAGTCGAAGTCCATCTCCTGGTATTCTTTTATATTATTGGAGGTATGATGAGAAATATCAATACCATCCTCCCTCATCACGTCAATCGCCCGGGGGTTCACCCCATGCGTTTCAAGGCCTGCGCTATAAACCTCCAGTTGCGCGCTGGCAAAAGCGTTCAAATACCCGTGAGCCATTTGACTTCTGCACGAATTTCCGGTGCACAACACCAGTATTTTCTTTTTCATCATCAATTCAAATTTCAAAAACCCGCATACACCGAATCCCCGGTGTATCGCTTTCAGTTTTTGCTCTTACCTCGAACCGCTTTTCACTTTGAACTTTTCACTTTAAACGATTGATGTCCGAAGTTATGTACGTAACTTTAGTCCAGATTAAGGGTTTGGTGATCGTGTGCCAAATAATGTGAAGCCCGATCGAGGGTTCCTATGGCACGCCTTTTCACTCTACCCTGAACCCACGGTTGAAACCGCGGGCTACAAAATGATTCACCCCTACGGGGTTCCGTGATTTCGATCGAAGGTGTAAGCCGTCCTTGAATTTTAAAATGCACTTTGATCTTCAACCAACATACACCTCAAACTATTTCGAACTCTAAACTTTAAACTTTGAACACTTTGAACTTTAAGCTTTCTGCTTTCCGCTTTCTAGCTTATTTCCAGGCACATGACGGCAGCCGATTCGGGACATAATTTGGAGAACTCAGCAGACTGTTTTACCTCCGCTGGAACCGTATCGCGCGCCACATCTTTGAAACCTTTTTTCAGGAAAAAACCGTGCGCTGTTTCCGTCAATAGATAAATCCCTTTTAGTTTTCTTTTTTTTGCTTCCTCGAGCAAATATTCTGTAATGGTTGTACCAACCGCTTTACCTCTAATTCCCATCTTTACTGATAACGAACGAAGCAATGCATAGGGACCGTAGATCTCCAAACCTCCCGTACCAACCAGCGCTTCGCTTTCATAATACCCTACCAGCAAATCCCTTTTAAAATCAAGGTCATCAGCGGGAAGTTCAGAGGCCTTTAACAAAGAACGGAAAGCTTCGAAGCTCTCCGTATCGCTGATTACTTTGTAATTCAATTCCATAAATGGATGGGGTTAATTGCTGCAACATCCAGGCGCGCAACACGTTTCATTTTTTTCTTCCGCCGAGGGCTTTTCCGCATACAAGGTAATGCTGTAAATTCCCAATTCTCCTGAGCTATACTTTTCTTTTTCGCCGGCATTCAAATAAACGGATAATATTTCATCGGGGATCGTTATTTTCCTCACTTTCTGAAGCTTTATCTCTGTAAATCCGGCCTCTTTCACTACCCGAAGGTACTCATCCTGCTGAATTGCGCCGGAAACACAGCCCGTATACATTTCCAGGCTTGTCTTCAACGACTCCGGTAGTGCACCCTTTAAAACAATATCTGAAACACTGAAGTGTCCGCCGGGTTTCAATATCCGGAAAGTTTCAGCGAAAGCTCTTGCCTTATCGGGAACAAGATTAAGCACACAGTTACTGACCACAACGTCTGCCACACTTTCATTCAGTGGCATCTTCTCAATATCGCCATACAGAAATTCAACATTGTTGAATCCCATTTTTTCAGCATTGGCTCGGGCCTT
>JAYSOP010000785.1:0-2337 GCA_043722905.1 Chryseolinea sp. | reverse complement strand
GACCCCAATGGCATAAGTACTTTTCCCTCCAATGCCCAGGGGATCAACAGTGAGTAGAGTGGATAGATAGAGATTATATTGAAATCCCCTTTTGGGTTTAAAGTAAGCTGACTTATAAGGTTTGAAAGTTTTACCGTCAAAGGTGTTTACCTGGGCGTTGAGGGAAGAAAAAATAAAACCCAGGCAAAATGTTATAATAACACATTGGTAGGAAAGGTATTGCAATGGCAAAGATTGTCTCTTGTCCATTCCTCAGGTTTAGTGACTCATACCCAAGATAGTCAAATAAAGTGACTTGGCAGCCCAGGTTAAGCCCCGCCATGAGGCACCAAGAAAAAAGCCTGTTTATCAACAGGCTTTTTTGGTGGCTAATTAATTTGTGCTTTTTCCAAAGCGTTTTCTTTCATTCTCATTGAGATAAACCTTTCTCAAGCGAATTGATTTCGGTGTCACTTCAACGTATTCATCTGACTGAATATATTCCAGGGCTTCTTCCAGGGAAAACTTTACGGAAGGAGCAATGCGCATTTTTTCATCGGACCCTGATGCGCGCATGTTGGTTAGTTTTTTTGTTTTTGTCACATTGATAACAAGATCGCCGCCCCTCGTATGCTCGCCAATGACCTGCCCTTCGTAAATAGGATCACCCGGTTCGATGAAAAATTTTCCGCGATCCTGCAGGTTGTGAAGACTGTAGGCAATGGCTTCTCCCTGTTCCATCACAATTAAAGAACCACTATCTCTTCCTGATATATCGCCCTTATAGGGCTGGTACTCTTTATAACGATGCGTTACAATGGCTTCTCCAGCGGTTACGTTCAATAAATAATTTCGCAGGCCGATGATACCGCGTGCAGGGATCATGAACTTCAGAATCATGCGATCTCCTTTAGGGTCCATGTTCGTCATTTCACCTTTGCGTTGTGAAACTGTTTCAATCGCCTTACCCGCATCTTTTTCCGGAAGGTCGATGGTTAAGTCTTCCATAGGCTCACACTTCACACCGTTGATCTCCTTGAAGATCACCTGTGGCTGGCCGATTTGCATTTCATAACCTTCCCTGCGCATGGTTTCAATTAATACAGACAAGTGTAATACACCCCTGCCAAAAACCATAAATGAATCGGCAGATCCTGTCTCACCAAGCCTTAGGGCCAGATTCTTTTCCAACTCCTTCTCTAATCTTTCTTTTATGTGGCGGGAGGTAACATACTTTCCTTCCTTGCCGTAAAAAGGAGAGTTGTTAATAGTAAACAACATGCTCATCGTAGGCTCATCAATGGTGATGGTTTTCATGCCTTCAGGTTTTTCAGCGTCAGCAACCGTGTCACCGATTTCAAAACCCTCAAGCCCAACTATAGCGCATATTTCTCCTGACTTTACATCATCAACCTTCAGTTTATCGAAGCCCTCAAAAATATATAAATCCTTTATCCTGGATTTTACGATTGCTTTCGTATCCCGTTTTACAAGTGCAATAGGTTGTCCGCTTTTAATGGTTCCGCGATGCATCCTACCAATGGCTACCCGACCGATATAAGAAGAGTATTCTAAAGACGTGATGAGCATTTGTGTTGAGCCTTGCTCCACGAAAGGTGCTGGTATATATTCGATGATGCCCTCCAATAGCGGAACGATATCTGTAGTGGGTGATTTCCAGTCAGTACTCATCCAGCCTTGCTTTGCTGACCCATAGAAAGTGGGGAAATTTAACTGATCTTCTGTTGCATCCAACTGGTACATGAGGTCGAAAACCTGTTCATGCACTTCATCGGGGGTACAATTTTTCTTATCCACCTTGTTGACAACTACAATTGGTTTTAAACCCAGTTGCAATGCTTTTTGTAGAACAAACCGTGTTTGAGGCATCGGTCCTTCAAAGGCATCCACCAATAAAAGACATCCATCTGCCATGTTTAAAACACGCTCTACCTCACCGCCAAAGTCACTGTGACCGGGGGTATCAATAACATTGATTTTATAATCCTTGTATCGAACTGAAACGTTCTTAGCCAGAATGGTAATGCCCCTTTCCTTCTCCAGATCATTACTATCCATAATAAGTTCGCCCGGATGTTCATGGTCTTTAAACAATTTACCAGCCATAAGCAACTTATCCACTAATGTGGTCTTACCATGGTCAACGTGGGCAATAATGGCAATATTCCTGATTTTATTAACGTCCATAAATCCTCAAAACCGCTTAATTTCAATATTTGAGGCGCAAAGTTACGACTTTTTGATGAATTTTTTACGCCCGTTTCGAAAATTGGAGGAAGGCAATCAGATTGACATCTTAGATCCAGTCGTCCTATTTTTGTTTACCCGAAATTACCC
>JAYSOP010000784.1:0-5119 GCA_043722905.1 Chryseolinea sp. | reverse complement strand
ACTTGGCACAATTTAAAAATCTTCAAAATGAAAAAAATTCTTGTACCTACTGATTTTTCCAAACCTGCACAGATTGCCATTGATGTCGCTGCAGACATTGCCAAAAAGGCGAATGCCGAACTTATCTTACTGCACGTTATTGAGGAGGCATCAGGAAGTTCATTTAATATTTCCGGGGAGGTGACAACAAGCGGAGGATGGGAGGATAAACTTTTTACAATGAAGCTCATTGAACGCAGTAAAAAACAAATGGCGACACTGGTCGAAGGGCTTACCACATCAGGGGTGAAAATAAAAAACGAACTCCGCATGGGGACCGCCTTTCACGGAATTCGCGATATCATCACCGAACACAAAGTGGACCTTGTTGTAATGGGTACAGCGGGGCATACCAAACTTGAGGATATGATCATTGGATCTAACACCGAAAAGATTGTCAGGTATTCAAAATGTCCCGTTTTAACAGTGCATAAAAAACCGCTTACAACGGAGTTTAAAAATATCGTTTATGCTACTTCCATGAGCGAGGAGGAGGAAGTGTTTTCACGGATCGTGCGGACGACACAGCAAATGTATGACTCTACCGTTCACCTGGTAAGAATTAATACGCCTTCCAATTTCCAGCGCGATGCTGTCGTTAAAAAGTACATGCAGGATTTTGCAAAAAAACTTCAGCTTAAAAATTTCACGATCAATATCTTTAATGATCTCACAGAAGAGGAAGGAATCATTTATTTTGCTGAAAGTATAAGTGCTGATCTGATCGCGATGACTACCCATGGACGCACAGGCTTTGCCCATGTTCTGGCGGGAAGTATTGCCGAAGACGTGGTATCTCATTCCAAACGTCCCGTGCTGACGTTTGTTACCAAGGGTAAATAGCAATCCATTTTTCCTTTATCACATGAAGGGAAATAATTTGAGGCAAGCCATGAAAACGACAATCCTATTTTATGGCAATGCCGGCTTCATCCCTGGAATTGTATTACCACTTTGTGTGATGGTATGCCCTCAGGATAGCGATTGGCTTTCTGACGGGTATACTATACCGGAGGACATTTCTCTTAAGAAGTGAAAGACTTTTACGCCATATTGGGTGTATCGTCTTCAGCGTCAGAAGCTGAAATAAAAAAAGCTTTCAGGAAGCTCGCTGTTCAATATCATCCCGACAAAAACCCCTCACCTGATTCAAAACATCTTTTTCAGGAAATTAACGAAGCCTATGATGTGATAGGTGACAGGCAAAAACGCGCGTTGTATGACCTACGCCTGGCGAATCCATTTGCTGAAATTTTAAACCAGCAGGAACCGCCTAAACATCGCGACCCAGCTTATCGAAGAAAAGGTCCGGTACACACGGGTAAAAAAGAACCGCCTGCAACCTATATATTGATGCGCGACAACCTGAGGTATTTCATGTGGGTAAGTCGGATTGGCTTGCTGGCAAGTGTTTTATTTTTCATCGACTATGTGTTGCCTTACCGGCAAGCAGAGGAGAGAATCAAACAGATGTATGATGTTACTGTAAGAAATAGAGTCTCGTATTCTATTATTGTGACAGAATCGGGCCGAAAAATCAAGCTCTATGAGAAAGCATCCATCTTCGCCGATGAACCCAGAATAAAATCTATTTTTACGATGCTCTATGGTACCACCATCTCTGTTTCCAATACTTCGGAAACTTACCGTGTTGAAGTGGCCTATATGTATGGTTCGTTAATATTTTTTCCGATCTTTCTTTTTGTAAATTCATTCATGGCCATCTTGTTAAGAAAGCGGGTGGAATTGAGTTTTAATCTTAACATTGTTGGGATTGTATTATTGATTATCAATCTGGTATTTATCTGACATGGCAAAGAAAAACGACTGGAAGAAACGCGATGGCGTGGTCTATTCAACAGAATCAGACTTCTCTTATTCCTATCAGCAAGCGCGCGAAGCGAACACCCTTCCGCCCCAGCAGCAAAATCTCAAAGTACTCCTGGATAAAAGTGGACGTGCCGGTAAGCAAGTTACGCTTGTGAATGGTTTTGTGGGTACTACGCAGGACCTGGATAGCCTGGGTAAATTATTAAAATCCAAATGCGGTGTAGGTGGATCAGTGAAAGATGGCGAGATTCTCATTCAAGGAGATCTGCGGGAAAAAATACTGGATATATTAAAACGCGAGGGCTACAAGGCAAGATGACAGTTATCCCATTTATCTGATTAATCCACGCAGCACGCTAAGTGAATGCGAAGACTACCGATCATGCTATGGGCTTTTAAATGATGGATGTTAAAACCTTTCATCAAGGTGAAAAGGTTGGACCAGTAATAAATAGTTTTTATTTTTTTTAACGACCTCCGATTACTTTGGAGGTTTTTTATTATTTTACATGCGTGACTACCCATCAGCGATTTAAAAGACTTCAGGATCTTCGTGTCCGTCGAATTAATATTGCCCGTGCTATTAAGGATACTTTTCTTATTTCATTAGGAGTCTTGTCTGCCACCTTTGGCTTAAAAGCCTTTCTCCTTCCGAACGGTTTTTTGGACGGAGGTGCCGTGGGTATTTCGTTACTGATCAACGCCCTTACGCAAATTGATCTATCTTATTTGATTATTCTGATCAATATCCCTTTTATACTGATAGGGTATACGCAGGTTTCCAAAATTTTTGCTGTCAAAACGTTAGTAGCCATCGTTGCGCTTGCCATTTGTATAGCCTTGATTGACTTTCCCCTGGTAACCCACGACAAGTTGTTGATTTCCTTTTTTGGAGGTTTTTTTCTCGGCCTCGGCATCGGACTATCTATACGCGGTGGAAGTGTGCTGGATGGAACTGAAGTACTGGCTATTTACACTAGTCGGAATACAGCCTTAACCGTTGGCGATTTTATATTGGGCTTGAACATTGTTATTTTTGGTGTTGCCGCGTACTTACTGGATATCGAAACGGCCTTATATGCTATCCTTACCTATCTGGTAGCTTCTAAGATTGTTGATTTTGTCGTTCATGGTATTGAAGAATATACCAGTGTCATTATTGTATCACAGAAAAGTGATCTTATTAAAATGGCAATCATAGAAAAAATGGGCCGGGGTGTTACTGTTCTTAAGGGAAAAAGTGGATTTGGTAAACAAGGCCACCGTGAAACCGATACAGATATTTTGTACACTGTAATAACCCGGCTCGAACTCCAGAAATTAAAAACAGAAATTGCTAAAATTGATGAGGAAGCCTTTGTGGTAGAGAATAGCGTCAATGATATTAAAGGCGGAATGATTAAGAAAAGACCGCTTACGCATTAGGGGGAAGGCGGGTACCCATTTCCCCGTAACCCATTCAATCAATAACCCTAAATAAAAATAGTATGGAAGGATTAAACATTTGGGCAGTGATCGTTGCTGCACTTTCGACTTTTATGATCGGAGGACTGTGGTACTCTCCTGCGGTCTTTGGCAAACCCTGGATGCGGGAAAATGGATTTACGGAAGAAAGCTTAAAAGGTGGAAACATGCCTAAAATTTTTGGCCTTGCATTTTTTCTCGCCTTGATTGCGGCCATCAATCTCGCCATGTTTCTGGGTCCCGAAGATGAACCTTTAATGGGCGCTCTCTGGGGATTTGCGGCGGGGTTTGGATGGGTAGCTACGTTTGTAGGCACGCATTACCTTTTTGAAAGGAAGTCTTTCACCTTGTTTCTTATTAACGCTGGTTACAGCGTTGTTGCCCTTACGGTTATGGGCGTTATTCTGACTGCCTGGAAATGACAACCTGTTTCGAAAAGCTGCTGATTCCCGGTTTCAGCAGCTTCCTTTTATATTAGGATTCAGCCGCGCGTGCTTTGTTTTACCCAGCAGGCTAAAATTGAAGAACGGTTGATTATCTTTGAACTTGTGAGTGAAAATGAAATGTATCTGTCCGCCTTCGGTGAAGTACTTCTATTTATAATAGGCGGGATAATTTTTGTGCTTGTCGCTTTTTTTACTTCCAGTTTGTTGCGGCCTAACCGCCCTAACGCTCAAAAACTTTCCACGTATGAAAGTGGCGAAGAAGCCATCAGTTCTCCATGGACTCAATTCAACATCCGGTTTTACATCGTCGCGTTGATCTTCCTGCTGTTTGAGGTTGAGATCCTATTTCTTTTCCCCTGGGTAACGGTATTTGCAAGAAAAGATCTCATAGAAGAGACCAATGGAATGTGGGGTTGGTTTGCCGTGATAGAGGTAGTGGTATTTATTTTAGTGCTGGCGCTTGGGTTAGCTTACGCCTGGGTCAACGGCCACCTGGAATGGATAAAACCTGAACCGAATCCTACTCAAATGACCTCGCCTGTACCGAAAGAATTTTATCAGAAAATTAACGATCAGTACGCCAAAAGCCAGGACCCTGAAACCAACACCCGCTTATGAAAGGATTTTTAGATCAGCGATTTGAAAACGGGGGCTTCATCATCACTAAACTGGAGGACCTCATCAACTGGGCAAGGTTATCCTCCATGTTTCCCATGACCTTTGGAATAGCTTGCTGTGCCATTGAATTTATGAGTACGGGCACAACCGTTTACGACATGGACCGGTTTGGAATGGCCCCCCGTGCTACACCGCGTCAATCCGACGTCATGATCGTTGCCGGGACAGTAACTTTTAAGATGGCGGAAAGGATAAAAAGATTATATGAACAAATGGCAGAGCCGCGTTATGTGATCTCCATGGGTTCGTGCTCGAACTGTGGAGGCCCCTACTGGCAGCATGGCTATCACGTTGTAAAGGGAGTAGAAAGAATAATTCCGGTTGATATATATGTTCCGGGTTGCCCACCCAGACCTGAGGCGCTGATCGGTGGCTTTTTAAAACTACAGGAGAAGATCAGAAAAGAAACCGTGGTTGCGCCAAAAGCCATTGAAAAATTAACGATAGAACAACATGCCGATACTGCCGTTTGAGAAACTATTTGCCATTGTAAAGGAAAGCTGCACCCATGCAGAAGCGTTTGTTGATGAGGCCACCACACCAAAAGGTTTTAAAATTCATCCGCTCGACCTTAAAAATATCTGTTTCAATCTTCGTCAAAACCCATCCACTTTTTTCGATATGCTTTCATGCCTTACCGGTATTGATAACGGACAGGAAGC
>JAYSOP010000783.1:0-1680 GCA_043722905.1 Chryseolinea sp. | reverse complement strand
GGTATTATAGGTGCCCAGATGATGAAGGACTAATCACCTTACTTAAGTTAATCATAAGTTTCTTATATAGCAAACCGCCTGCCTATAAATTATTTCGATTGACCAATCCGGTCAGCCCCAATGCCAGTAAGTTAAGGGGATCCAGGCTTTTGTAGGTTCGAATTTATTCGAACAATAGTCTGTGTAATGGCACTTTTGTTCGAATAAATTCGAACCTACAAAGCACGCGGTGACCTTAACTTACTGGCATTGCGGTCAGCCCCGGCATCACAGAGCTTGCAATTCAATTCATGCCCCCGCATTTGCTCGCGACCTTCAGCTGTCAACACCCAGGGTCGATTCTGCCAGGGAGGGCTATGGCGCACATGTTGCTGATGTCCACATTCCAGATCAGCCACCCAGTGGCCTTCTTCATCGGTATGAAAATTTGTTATGCGGCGTTTCATTTAGGATAGGTGCGTAACATAAGTTTAAGTTTACCGGCGAGTTGTTAGAAATTCTTTCGTATATGAGCACTATAATTTCCAACCTGAAGCCAGAGGCGGTTAACGCGGTATCCGCAGATTTCCACAGATTATTTCCACCATAATCGGTGGAAAGCTGCGTAATCTGCGGATGTTTTAAAAATAACTTGAGCCTGACCCTGTGATTCCTTTCATGACGTATCTCACGTACAACGTGCGTTTGATCAGTGGCGCCCTATTTACAACGAACAGCGTCCGCATGAAGCACTGAATGACCAAACACCTGTGTCACGCTATCAACCGAGCGTGCGAACATTGCCACAGACGTTGCCGGATATTGCGTACAGCCCGGACGATCATGTCATCATCGTGGGTTGGGATGGGGCCGTGAAATTTGCCAAGCAAAAAATTAAGGTCTCCAATGCATTACAGCACTTGCTTATCGCCTTGCGTGTAAACCCCGGAAAAGACGGACCTATACTTTATTTTTCTGCCACCAACGCTTTGGCTGTATTAACTTGCAGGATCATAAATGAGCGCCGTAAACTGTCACCTATGTCCTCGTACGTTGGTTACCTATGTCTCCGGTCTGTACAGATCTCAATATGTCCGCTGCCTATGATAGCCGGGGTTATATTTACCGGGCGACCCAGCGATATAATCAGGCGATTGCGGATTGGAAGCCGGATCCCAGGAGTTAAAAATGCTTCTACATGAACCCAATAAAATACGGGGAAGTCGTTTTCCCTCATTAAAACGAATGGCGGGTATTTTTTTATGTTTCGCCATACTGGTGTATTCAAAGGAGGCCTGGGTGAGTAGCAATGCGGGTTTTACAATTCTTGAGCCTTATTTTCAATACTCTTTTTACGAAAGTAACAGAAAAATTCTCATGCCAGGGGACCATGGTACTTACTGGCGAAATAAGAGTAGTGGATTTAATCGGGTACTGAAAAATACAGAGCCACAATTTGAAAATTTTGTGTTGGCAGCAAAAAAAGCCGGGGTTTTTATTGCGCCATTCAGGATAACAAAAGAAATGGACAAAAATACTGCCGGAACTGCGACGGAAATTGCACAGCAAAGCCTTTCAAAGTTTGTCCATTTGATATCTGATGGCGACCTTGGCACAACAGAATTGTGGATACAAGTCGATACATCATTGGGTTTAAAAGAGTCTGAAACGCTGCTTGAATTATTCAACGACATTCAATTT
>JAYSOP010000782.1:0-4964 GCA_043722905.1 Chryseolinea sp. | reverse complement strand
GTAGGATGAATTTGCGTAAAGCACGGATTAGCAAACAAAGCACCTTTTTTATGTGCGCGCCATGCTGCGGTGACGTTAGAACCCTTGGCATTGGTTGACAGGAAAAAAACATTTCCGTAACCACCAGTACATAATAATACAGCGTGACCGCTATGGGCTTCTATTTTTCCGGTGACAAGATCCCGCGTAATAATTCCACGTGCTTTTCCGTCAGTCGTTACGAGGTCAAGCATTTCTGTACGGTTGTACATTTTAACCTTGCCATTCGCGATCTGTCGATTTAATGCACTATAAGCGCCCAATAATAACTGTTGACCTGTCTGACCACGGGCGTAAAATGTTCTGGAAACCTGCGCGCCACCAAATGACCGATTATCCAGTAATCCACCATATTCCCGGGCGAACGGAACCCCTTGTGCAACACATTGATCGATTATATCAACACTTACTTCAGCCAGCCTGTAGACATTGCCCTCACGCGCACGGTAATCTCCACCCTTGATAGTATCATAGAACAGACGATGAACACTATCCCCATCGTTGCGATAATTCTTTGCGGCATTGATACCGCCTTGCGCCGCTATACTGTGTGCCCGTCTGGGGCTATCCTGGAAGCAAAATGCCTTTACATTGTAACCTAACTCCGCAAGAGAGGCAGCTGCTGATGCTCCAGCCAAACCAGTTCCTACTACAATAATCTCATACTTACGTTTATTGGCGGGATTGACAAGTTTCAAATTAAACTTGTGCTTCGACCATTTTTCCGCTAAAGGCCCCTCAGGGATTTTTGAATCTAATTTCATAATACTGACAACAAATCAATTGAGATACATGTAGATCGGAATGAGTGCAAATAACGCCGGCACTATCACAGCAAAGGCTACTCCGATAAACCTGATAACAGGATTATATTTAACATGGTTTAATCCGAGTGTTTGAAAAGCACTTCCAAATCCGTGGAATAAATGAAAAGCCAGTAAGACCATACTGACCACATACAATATAACGAACCAAAGCTCTGTATAAGCCACATCCACCACGGAATAGAGATTTTTGTATTCAGTTCCGTCATAGCTGGCAGTAGGGATACCTCCCCAGTGCATTTCATACCAAAATCCGCGCAAGTGGATCACGAGAAAGATAAAAATGAAAGTACCCAGAATTCCCATATTCCGGGAAGTCCAATGCGACGAATTATTGTTGACCGCATATCCCTTCACCCCACGAGCAGATCGGTTTCTTCTGGTCAACAGGATGGACCAAATAATATGGATTAATATAAGCGCATAGTTCACATACGAAATAATGACAATCAGGGGATTGGAAGTCATAAACTGGGCATATTGATTAAATGCCTGGCCTCCATCACTTTTCATTAATTGAAGATTACCAATCAGATGAACGATCAAAAAAAGTATGAGAAAAAGGCCGGTCAGGGCCATCACTAATTTCCTCCCGATCGTGCTGGAGAAAAAATTCGTAAACCAATTCATAGTTCTTTCACTGGGTTGGGGTCGCCAAAAATACTCCGACGTGTTTTAGTAAACAATTTAGTTGGTCTATTTTAAAGTTTTCCAAATAAGCAACGTTTTGCCTTGGAGTGAAACCACCTTAAAGCTTTTCAAACAGAAGAACAAGGAGAGCAATGACAACCAGCATCACTAATAAAAACCAATCTCTCCGGAAAAAGTTTGCATCATCCTAAACATGTTTTTCATATTATGGGGTATGGTACTAAAGCTCCAAGAATCAGGCCTTCTTTAGTAATGCATTGATCATTAATAGGTTAAGATAAATTAATTAAAGCAATAATATGACCTCCTGTCTCAGAAATGAGAAAAAATCCCGATTTGAGATTTTAATATTATCTATTTTAGCAACAGTTTTAACGGTTTGGGATGTTTAAATTACGGGCATGGCATTAACTTTACAGTTGACGGCCACTTCTAATTTCTTACATGTACCTTATCTTCGACACGGAAACTACCGGTATTCCGCACAATAAGACTGCCCCTATCTCCGAGGTTGATAACTGGCCAAGGGTTGTACAATTGGCCTGGCAGCTTCATAACAATGAAGGTAAACTGATTACCCAGCACAATTATTTAATCCAGCCTGATGGCTTTAACATTCCATATAAAGCAGAGCAAATACATGGAATATCTACCAAAAGGGCACTGGCAGAAGGTCATGCTCTAAAAGAAGTCCTCGTTTTATTCATCGAAGACCTCGCCAAAACTTCTGTGCTCATTGGTCATAATATTGAATTCGATATCAGCATTCTGGGCGCCGAATTTATCAGGCAACAATTTGATATCGAAATGCTTCTTAGGCCAGGCAAAGTTGATACCGGTATCGTCTCCATTGAATTCTGTCATATGTCTGGCGGAATCGGCGGAAGGTTAAAAATGCCCCGCCTTGTTGAATTGCACGAGAAACTTTTTGGCAGAAATTTTGGCGACGCCCACGATGCCTCCTATGACGTAGCCGCTACCGCCCGGTGTTTTTTCGGATTGATCACAAAACAAATCGTTACACCTTTTGACGATACTCCTTATCAGGATATTTCTTACGAAGAACCAAACCTTGAAGCCGGAAATGACACCAAAAGGGAGAAAAAGAAACAAGCAGATTATTCCTTCACACAGGAAAAAAGCCCTATTACAGACAAACCTTTTGTACACCTCCACACACATTCCCAATACTCAGTCCTTCAAGCAACGCCTGACGTAAAAAACATGGTAGTAAAAGCCAAATCGTTGGGTATGCCTGCGATCGCGATTACAGATCTTGGCAATATGTATGGCGCGTTTAAATTTGTGCGGGAAGCCATCAATCATGAGATCAAACCGATCGTGGGTTGCGAGTTCTACCTGGCTGACGAACGGAGGAAATTAAAATTTACTAAAGACAATCCTGACAAACGGTATCACCAGGTTTTAATCGCCAGGAATAAAAATGGTTACCACAATCTGGCGAAATTAACTTCACTCGGCTTTACGGAAGGCTTATATGGCATACATCCCCGCATCGACAAGGCACTGGTTGAACAATATAAACCGGACCTGATTGCTACAACTGGAGGGCTAAACTCTGAAGTACCTCACCTAATCCTTCATGTTGGGGAAAAACAGGCAGAAGAAGCTTTTAAATGGTGGCATAACCAGTTTGGTGATGATTTTTATATAGAGCTCAACAGGCACGGTGTTCCGGAAGAGGATCATGTGAATGAAGTGATGCTTCGTTTTGCGGAGAAATACAGCGTCAAATATTTTGCTGCCAATGAATCTTACTATCTGGACAAGGAAGAAGCCAACGCTCACGATGTTTTGTTGTGCATTAAAGAAGGTGAATTCAAATCAACACCGATTGGATACGGGCGAGGTCATCGATATGGCTTGGTAAACGATCAGTATTATTTTAAATCGCAGGATGAAATGCGATCCATTTTCAGCGATCTTCCGGAAGCCATTGACACCATCACAGAAATATTAAATAAGGTTGAAACTTATAAACTTGAGCGCAAAGTACTTCTTCCGAAATTCGATATACCGGATGGATTTGCCAGTGAAGATGATTATCTGCGTCAACTGACTTTTGATGGAGCGAAGAAAAAATACGGCGAAATAACCGAAACGTTAATTGACCGTCTTGATTTTGAATTGGCTACAATCCAGAAAACCGGTTACCCCGGGTATTTTCTGATCGTTCAGGATTTTACTTCCAAAGCCCGCGAAATGGGTGTAAGCGTGGGGCCCGGCCGTGGTTCCGCAGCCGGATCCGCTGTAGCGTATAGTATCGGAATCACCAATGTAGATCCGATAAAATACGATTTGCTTTTTGAGCGTTTCCTGAATCCGGACCGGGTCTCCCTTCCTGATATTGATATTGACTTTGATGATGAAGGGCGTGACAAGGTGCTGCATTATGTGATTGATAAATATGGCAAAAATCAGGTCGCACAAATCATCACCTACGGAACAATGGCCGCCAAATCTTCCATCCGTGATTGTTCACGTGTGATGGAGCTTCCCCTCAGTGATGCTAACATTCTCGCCAAAATGATTCCCGATCGACCGGGTACTACATTGCAATCTGCCTTCGCTGAGATCAAGGAATTAGCAGACATAAAAAAAGGAAGCGACCTCCGGGCCCAGGTGTTACAACAAGCTATCATTCTTGAAGGCTCCGTCAGGAATACAGGAACGCATGCCTGTGGTGTTATCATAACTCCCGACGATCTCACCAACTTTGTACCGGTGTCAACCGCGAGGGATTCTGACATGCTGGTAACTCAGTTCGACAATAGCGTGGTTGAAGATGCCGGGATGCTGAAGATGGACTTCCTTGGCCTCACTACACTGACCATTATTAAAACGGCGTTAAAGAACATTAAAAAAAGCAAAGGCATAGAAATTGACATTGACGCAGTTCCATTGACCGATAGTAAAACCTATCAGCTTTTTCAGCGCGGCGAAACCACGGGGACCTTTCAGTTTGAAAGTGCGGGAATGCAGAAATATCTGCGTCAATTAAAACCTGATAAGTTTGAGGATCTAATTGCCATGAACGCCCTGTACCGGCCAGGGCCCATGGAATATATTCCGTTGTTCATCAACCGGAAACACGGGCGCGAACCGATCAAGTACGACCTGCCGGAAATGAAAGAGTTTCTTGGCGAAACCTATGGGATCACCGTTTATCAGGAACAGGTAATGTTACTCTCTCAAACGCTTGCGGGTTTCAGCAAGGGAGACGCTGACGTGCTGCGCAAAGCCATGGGTAAAAAACAAAAGGCTGTGCTGGATAAGATGAAGGACAAATTCATCGAAGGCTGTAAAAAGAACGGACACCCTCAAACGGTATGTGAAAAAGTATGGATAGACTGGGAGGCGTTTGCTCAATACGCGTTCAATAAATCTCACTCTACGTGTTATTCACTGATCGCCTATCATACCGCTTTT
>JAYSOP010000781.1:0-5324 GCA_043722905.1 Chryseolinea sp. | reverse complement strand
GTGGGTTAGTAAAAAATAGGCGAGATGATTCACGGCAAATTGTTTCTCGATCTTATCGTCGGTCAACTCATAACGCGAGGTCCATACTCCGGCATTGTTTATTAATACATCGATTTCAGGATGCATATTCTTCAATTCTTCTCCTGATTTCCGGATCTGTTTTTGTGAACTCAGATCGGTGTTGTAATACGTAATGAAGTTGTTGGATGTCAGGCTTTTCAAACTTTCTACTACTGATTTACCTTTTTGGTCGTCCCTTCCAATAAGAATTAATTCAAAATTTTTGGCGGCCAGTCCTTTGGCTGTAGCATATCCAATACCGGAGGTTGCTCCGGTAATCACGCACGTTTTCCTCTTTATGGTCTCATTCATACTCAAATGTTGACAGAAATTTACATCATTTGATTAAAATCACATACTGGATGATCAGCGTCAGTTGAAATTTTTGTATAGCTGAGGTACGGGAACGACATAAAGCGCTAATTATATTTGAGGTATATTTTTTCCGGAATCCCGATTTTAAACAGGCTACCTTTTCCTATATTTACTTTGATACCCATCATCTTTAGAGCGATGATTATCCATCTCACTGTATAAGATTGGGTTCGTGATTCAGCCCTGAATTCCTGTATAAAAAAAGTTTATGAGGATTTTATTGAAACTAAAACATTGGCAGCTATTTCTTTTTACATGGGGCATCCCCATAGCGATCAATCTCTATTCTTTTTCAAATCCAAGACTGATGGTAACATTGTTTCCTGTCATGATGCTCGTGTTCCTTATCGGAATTTTTGGATGGATCTGGGCCATTTCAACAGTACTTCACCAAAAATTACCACCTGAAATTACCCTGAATGTCCAGCGGTTCAAAATAATTTTCTCCATCCCAATATTATATACGTTGGGCATTACCGTTTGGATGGCTTATCGCTTTTATTTCGGCGGGGCTGATGAAAACACTAATCTCGCCGCAGTGATTGGTGTTATCATCTTTTTTCACGTCCTCTCTATGGTTTGTATCCTTTTAGGATTGCGTTTTGCGGCCAGGACAATGAAGTCAGTGGAATTAGGACGCCTTGCCAGATTCAGTGAGTATGCGATCGAATTTTTCCTTATTTGGTTTTCCCCTATAGGATTTTGGTTACTGCAACCGAGATTAAATAAGCTTGCAAAGGATATATAGCTGGTTTTACAGCAATACTTTCAATACCCATGTTTGCGTTTTGTCCCATCATGATAAAACTTATAATTTTACTTTTATAGGTATTATTGAGCCATGGAATTTTATTTAACAGTAGAATGACAGTGCATCGCAAAATCACATCCGACCTTTTAGGCAGTGAATTAACTTTTACCACCTCGCGCAGTAGCGGTCCCGGAGGTCAAAACGTCAATAAAGTAAATTCCAAAGTGTCCCTGAATTTTGATGTCAGTAATTCTGAAATTTTATCCGCTGAGGAAAAAGAAGTGATCTTACTGAAACTATTTTCCCGAATGACGAAAGAGGGAGTTTTGCTGTTAACGGCTCAGGATAAGCGATCACAACTTCAAAATAAAGAGGCCGTAATACTTAAATTGAATAGACTCCTTACCGGCGCATTTCAGAAGAAAAAATTGCGGAAAGCTACCAAGCCATCCAAAGGCTCAATTCAGGATCGCATTAAATTTAAGAAGCAGAATTCCGAGAAGAAAAAATGGCGGCAGAAACCTTCTTGACCACTTGACAATGATCAATTGACAGTTGACAAAGATTATCTATGTGTTTGTCAAACTCGGCACTCAGTATCGAATTAAACACAGCTCGTACGGTTGGAGTTCAAAGGTTTCTTAAAATTTGAAGTGCCGTTTAATTTGGGTATAACCCCACCATCAAGGCCTCCCACTAGCTGGTGAGTAAATAAAATACCAGATGAATTGATCCGGGCTTTTGCCCAATATATTCAGCACCTTCAACACCTTAACACCTCAAAACATTAACACCTCAACACATTAACACAATAACACAATAACACAATAACACCTTAACACCTTAACACATTAACACATTAACACATTAACACATTATTCAGTGATTCCTGAGTTTTCCAATAGTACTATCCAGAGTTTTTTTTAATTTTTCTGCGGCGCCACTTATTGCCGAATCGATCGTTTCCGCATGGTGTGTTACCACCACAGGTTTCAAACCTTTTAAACGGGCTTCCAGCAGGCAACGTTTATCATCAACACCTCCCTTATTTCCATTCTCATCGCTCAAGTGAACTTCAAGCCGGGTTATCTGATCGTCGAATCGGCTGAACGCCTGTTCGAGTGTTTCTGTAAAATACGCCGACATTCTGGCACTACCTTCAATGTTGTTATCCGTATTGATTTGAATATTCATATTTTATTTTTAAGGATGTTAATAAAAATTAACTTAAGAGACTGCAGGGTTTTTTGGTCGTGATCGGGTGTAAGATAAAGAAAGGTACATTATTTAATGTACGGAATTTATGTCAGACTTCCTATCAGAAAATGAATATTATAATTGTTAAGACCAATGCCATTTACAACCGTTTTTTCATCCATGCGACCATTTTTCCCCACATATCCGCGGTATATACGTGGCCCGTTTTCGGGTAAATCATATTCTCGAATGCGGTTGCCTTGTTATACAGTGCATAAACAGGTTTTACTTTTGCTTCGATTTTACGAATGCCGTTTACAGGTGAGCCGATATCTTCATCTCCCGTCATGAAAAGAATGGGGCGTGGTGCGATCAGACTGATGATGGCTTCTGAATCAAAATAATTCAAAATTCCAGGGACGAAGTAATAAATTCCGTGCGCGTGAAGCTTCTGTTCGCTGATCAAATCCTGGTACCGGGTTAAGCATCCAACGGCAACACCTGTTTTTATCCGTTCGTCCAGCGCCATTAGCCACCATGACCGGGTTGCTCCCATACTAATTCCCGTAACGGCTACCCGTTTTCTATCTACCTCAGGTCGTGTAAAGAGATACTCCAAAGCCATAAGGTCATCACGAACCATCATGGCCCACAGCGACCTTCCAAACCAAAGTTCATTTTTCGAAGCTGACATTTCCTCCTGGCTGCCCTTTTCTTTGGGTCCGCCGGGTCCGCGGCCACTGCGCTCGCCAAAGCAATAGGCATCAATGGCCATAACAACATACCCCTCCTTGATAAGCGCCTCTGCGGGAATTTCCGGGGTATGATGGGTTGTAAATATTTCCTGCTTGCCCAGTTCATAATTTCCCCCATGCCAATGACAATAAAAAATGGCGGGGTGTTGCGCTTTTCCATTATTTGGAATCAGATAATACCCCGGCACGTTAGCTCCCGCGCCATTATCAAATTCAAATTTCTCAAGAATGTATTCACCTTTATTCTCACGTGACAATATTTTTACGTTGGTATCCTTTGGGCGGGGAGGAAGTTGCCCCATCAGCATTACCAATGAATCGCGTATAGCCTGGCGTTGCTTGTTCCAGATTTCTACATTTTCGGGTACGTTAAAGTCGGGTACACTCAAGTGGGTTGGCTGGGTGAAAGAAAGGATGGGAAAAAATATGATGGATAGACAAAGAAAAATTTTCATGGAAGCAACCTAATCATAGAGCGGATATGAAACAATGCCATCAATAAAAATTACGAGGCACAAAAAAAAACGGAAAACAAATCAATTGCTTGACTATTTTCCGTCTTAGCTAACAATAACCGTAGTTAAAGGTAGCCCTATTTGCTTTCAACAGAGTAAAAGGCGCACGTTATTTTTCAATAATATTTGCTTTCGCGTACGTTAGGTTTCCCGAAGGTTCCTGGCTCGTGACACAATCAAACTCAGAGGTTTTTTTGTTTTCATTTCCCGTGGGAAACAAAGCTTTGTTTTTCCAATGTGTTTGATCAATCCGTTAAAAACGACTTAGTGATATGAAGATAATCGGTCTTCATTGTGGAGTCAAGAAATCACTGGAAAAGTAATCAACAAGTTTTCCACGATGTTATACACATTGCTAAAGTATCCCATAAAGCGGCTGTTCAATTAGTTAATTCCGCTAATTTTCACTTTCATTAGAAAATATGAGGTCAACTGTTCGCGCCAATATCAAAAAAGGGATTCGTGTAAGTATTGTACTGAAAAATGACCAGCGTACTGGCCTCCTTACGGAAGGAATTGTGAAAGATATTTTAACCAGTTCTCCGACTCACCACCACGGCATAAAGGTACGCCTTGAAGACGGACAAGTGGGACGGGTCAAAGAGATCCTGGATGAAAGTATCAACACCCACTGACCTAACCGGGCGCTAAGAAAACTGAAATAGAAATGAAGAAGAAAGAATGTCCTTCCTGCGCAATGGAGATTGATTTCCGAAGTAAGATTTGTCCGATTTGTAACTACGAATTCCCCAAAGGAAATCACGGATTAAAGCTTATAGCATTTTTGCTGGCCGTGTTGTTTCTTTTGTGGGCTATTTTTTTATGAGGCTGCTTAAACTATAGCAAATAAAACCCATCCACGATATGATCTACTGCATCGAGTGGAACGCAATCCGGTTACCTTCCGAATCTTTAATGACAGCCATGTAGCCAAATTCGGATGTGATCAGTGTTTTGGGAACGAGAATTTTGCCACCTGCATTTTCCACCTTTTCAAGAACAGTTTGCACATCGGGGTTGGCATTCAGATAGATCAAAGGGCCTTCAGTATCTGACGGTTTATGAAACCCTCCGCTGTCACATAGGGAGCCCCCTACACCCATCTGGTCTTCAATCGGAAACATGCGCATTTTGATGTTATCAAGATCAAGGGGCGTCATGGTAATATTCAGAATTTTTTCATAAAATTTTTGGGCGCGGTTTAAATCCTTTGCCGGTATCTCAAACCAGCTTATTGCGTTTTTTTGCGTCATTTTTTTGGGTGAGAAGGCAATCAAAAATTACAAAAGTTTCCGTAGGAAACCAGAAGAGCAAGTCTTTTTTTATACCGCTCGTTACGGGATTTTTTATACGTTATTTTTTTACAATTGAAGCAAAGTGTAAGGGATGAAGTATCTTTGATCCTTACCTTTTTTTATGAAAGCATACGTTATTGTTGATGTAATTATTACCGACCCGGTTCGGTATGAGGATTATAAAAAGCTTACACCGGCATCGCTTGTACCATATGATGGGAAATTTATTGTTCGCGGTGGACGGACCGAAACACTGGAAGGCACATGGGAACCAGGCCGGATAGTTGTGGCAGAATTCCCGTCCTATGAAAAAGCAAAGGAATGGTGGTCATCTGATGGATATGCGCCGGCGAAAATTCTTCGCCAGTCAGCCTCA
>JAYSOP010000780.1:0-2457 GCA_043722905.1 Chryseolinea sp. | reverse complement strand
TTGGCAAAATAAAGAGGGGTCGGCCTTCCAACATAATTTCTCAAAAGGCCCATAAACTCCTCCTGGAAGGCTTTGTCCTGAATGATACTTAAATAATTTGTCCGCAGTTCTTCAACATTGGGATAGAGCATTTCCGGAATATAAGCTCCGCCAAATTTTCCATAATATCCGCGTGCGTCAACGTTATAGCTCATTGGTAAATGTTTTTAGAAATTAATATTGACTTGATGGTCCTGATTTTATTTACATCTTTAAGGGCAGGCTGAATTTCCACCCCACTGTTCACGTCAATCCCCTCCAGATTCATCTCTACCAGATCTCCGATTTCATGAATATTTTCCGGAGTAATTCCGCCACTCAAGAAGAAAGGTATTTTCTGATCATATGCTTTCAGAATTTTCCAATCGAACGTCCGGGCATTACCGCCGAAGTATTTTCCTTTGGTGTCAAAAAGGGAAAAATCCGTTACTTCCTGATACGGGGTCGTCACCGCAAAATCCATACGCTCATCAATTGAAAAAACTTTAATGACACCCACGCCACTCTGTTTTAAACTACGGCATTGCTCGACCGTTTCATTTCCGTGTAGTTGAACATAGTCCAGTTGATGATGGGAAATCATTTGAAGGATAACTTCATTGGTTTCATTTACAAATACCCCTACACGCTGAGTATCTTTGGGAAAATCTTCCGGTATTTGGAAATCATTCCCTACGAATCTTGGTGAATTGGCATAGAAGATAAAGCCCATGTAGTGCGGGTGAAGCTGCGCTACCTCCCGGATGTTTTTACCGTCGCGCATTCCGCAAACTTTTATTTTTATGTTTTTTTGATTCATGATAGGATTTTCAGGTTCCAAGACCGGCGCAAATTTTTATGTCTTACTTGTTGGTTTCAATCATTGATAATTTATTGAGTTCCTGAATAAATTCATTGGCTGCCACCTCCGGACGCTCGTGCTTCATAAAGTTTTCGCCTACTAAAAATCCTTTATAACCGAATTTCCTTAATTCAATAATTGCAGCAGGTGACGATATACCGCTTTCGGAAACCTTGACAACATTACCAGGTATCAGGGGCGCCAGACTTTTAGAAGTATCTGTACTCACTTCAAAGGTTTTCAAGTTGCGGTTATTCACCCCAATGAGATCGGCCCCGATGTCGACGCTTTTGAGAAGTTCATCTTCATCGTGCACTTCAATCAAAACTTCCAATCCTAATGAGTGTGCCAGTTTCGCAAGTTGTTTTAATTCAGAAGGGTCCAGCACTGCAGCAATTAGCAATATGGCATCTGCCCCGATAGACTTCGATTCTATGATCTGATACTCGCCTATCGTAAAATCCTTTCTCAGGATGGGGCAAAAGTTAAATTTCCTGGCCATGGCAAGGTCCTCATTACTACCACCAAAAAATACTTTGTCTGTCAAGACAGATATGGCTGAAGCACCGGCCTGTATATAACCGAGGGTGGTCCGTTCAACATTCGCATTTTGATTGATAACACCTTTGGACGGAGATCTTCTTTTAAATTCAGCAATAATGCCACTCTTATCATCCCGGGTTACATATTTCTTTAACGATATGGGAGGAGCAGAGAAGAAAACACTTCGTTCCAATAATTTTACCGGATAAAGATTTTTCCTTTCGGCTACTTCTTTACGCTTATGGGCAATGATCTCGTCCAGAATGTTCATGCGTAAGGCTCGTTTAATTTTGGCTGTCCATTAATTTTTTAAATGTCCTGAACGCTTCGCCCGATTCAAAAGTTTCCCTGGCTTTGAGAACTGCCGGTGCCAGGCCGTCCTTCTGATTGGCAGCATATAATGCCATTGCCGCATTGGCAATGACTGCATTATTCTGACCAGTTGTGCCTTTTCCTTCAAGGACAGACATGAATATTTTAGCGGATTGTTCCACCGTTTCTCCACCCCGGATTTCATCGTAACGCAATACCGGCAGGTTGAGGTCAGCAGGTTGTATAATTTTTTCGCCTCCGTTGTAAAAAAACTTTAGTGGCCCTGTCAGGGAAACCTCATCGAACCCATCGAGTGAATGCAAAATAAGAAAATCCTTATTGGTGTTTTGATAGAGGTAACCATATTGCCGGGCGAGTTCCAGACTAAAGACACCCACCAGCTGACGCTGAGGAAATGCTGGGTTCACCATTGGACCAAGCATATTAAAAAATGTTTTAACACCCAGGTCTTTCCGGATGGGCGCTACATTCTTCATTGCGGGGTGAAAAAGCGGGGCATGCATAAAACAAATATTTGCACGGTCAAGGCTCCTTTTAAGGGTATCGAGGTTATTGGTGAATTTATAACCAAAATATTCCATCACATTCGATGATCCGCACGCTGACGAGACCCCGTAGTTTCCATGTTTGGCTACGGGCTGGCCGGCAGCCGCCACAACAAAAGATGAAAGCGTACTCATATTGAAAGTGTTTTTGCCATC
>JAYSOP010000779.1:0-2396 GCA_043722905.1 Chryseolinea sp. | reverse complement strand
CATTGATGAATAAAAACAAAGCTGATCTCAGGTGAGAGATCAGCTTTGTTTGGTTAATAACTTATTTCGATAAGGTTACTACATTCTGAAGGTCAAAAGAGGTATTCGCCTGCTTGTTTGTGTTATCAGAAATCATGAAGATCACGTCATTATAATCTTTATCGGCAGTTGCCGAAGTTTTATCTTCAAAGCCACATACTACGGCGCCGCATTCATTTTCCCTGAATAAGACATGTTGCTTTGTATTGTCAGGATTCCACTGGAAATCGGTATATGAAGTGGGTTTCTTAAAATACACCCCGTCATTTCTGTAGCCCCCTACTATTAAAAAGAATCCGATCACCGTTCCTGACTTTAGTTGGGTTGTACCTAACCGGCGGGTATCTCCGGGGCTCAGGTACGCATTGTCAACGTTGGGGAAAATAAGCTGCTTGTCAATCGCTTCGGAAGACCCTGGTGTTGAAGAAGAATTATAAACATAGTAACCCAACACGTTACCGATAGTGGCCGCTTCGGCCACAAAGGTTACATAAACATCTGTGTCCTTTGTTAACACAATCCTTTGTTGGGAAGCATCAGAGAAGAGCTGAGCATACTTTTCCTGGTTATTCTTTGACTCCGGAAACAAGGTGGTCACATTTGAAATAAGGGTTGGGCATAATTCAATGTTAAAAATATCTTCAGGAACCGGTGTCGCTTCCTTGAATACTTCCTCATCCTTACAGGCTAAACTTACTAGCAAAAAAATGGTGCACAAGATCTTGGCCTTCATAGCTTTTTTAAGGTTATAATTTGATTTGTAGTATGGGCTTAAAATCGAATGCCATAGCCGGTATAAAACCCGCCGGACCGACCAAAATATTCAAACCAGCAGTTAAATGTTGATCTGGTGAGGCTGAAACGACTGTAAAATAAATTTGCCTTACCCCGGTAAGGTTAGAAATCATCGCCTGTTCTATGTTTGGTTCGAGGAATAACTATTGTAATGATCCCCTGGACTCTTATATATGAATTTATCCCATCAGATTATCTGGCTTTTCATCCTGGCCATTCCTATTGCCAGTATATCGTGGACGATTACGCAGGAGGAAATCTTTAAGGAGCCGCGTGAGTTTTGCGGTCAGCTGAGTCGCGAAGGGAAGCAATTTCTGACCCGGAAGTTCTTTTATCTGTTTACCTGTGAGTATTGCTTTAGTCATTATGTAACGCTCATGATGCTTGTCATCACCCGGTATCACCTGCTTATTGAAGACTGGCGCGGCTACCTGATCGCAGGATTTGCACTGGTTTGGATCGCGAACTTTTATATGAGCCTTTACGCGTTCATTAGAATCGATATCAAAAAAGAGCGGATTAAGACGAAGATTGAGGAAAAGAAGGTAGACTCCTGAAACCTTTTGGCTGCTGGCAGTATGTATCAGATGAAGCGGCGGTATGATTTTTTACAAATAGTATTCCGTCTTCAAACCTAATCATACTTCTATGCAAAAAACCACTGAAACGCCAGCAGGATTCAAAGAAGCCAGGCAGGAAATTGTTGAAATCAAGCTTTGGGAGGTGTATCTGTTATACAACCGCAGCAATCTATACACGACGCTTTCCACCTATTCCCTGGACAACGGGCCTGTGGAAAAAGCTCAGCAGGAACCCGGCCGGGTCTCTTTCCGGTTCATGACTTTTGACTGGGAGAGGAGTGTCAGACAAATTCTTTATGAAAATCGCATCCCGGTGATTGTTCAATCCAATACTTTCGATGCCGTAAGGACCAGTGGGAGGCACGAGGCCATCATGAACTTTTAGCAGCAGAATAGCAGCCTTTTATTTTTTGGTGTAGATTTGCGCCTTAATTTTCAGGCTTTGAATTTTCTTTCTGCAGAATCGATCGCTAAAACATTTAATGACCGCTGGTTATTTAAAGATATTTCACTGGGTATTTCCCAAGGTGAAAAATTTGGATTTGTAGGTAATAATGGCGTAGGCAAAACGACGCTGCTGAAAATCCTTACAGGGGAGATTCAACCCGACATCGGAAAGCTAAGTTACCGCCAGGGCATCCGGCTTGGTTATCTTACGCAAACACCTTCTGTAAACGACCAAATTACCGTTAAAGATCTGCTTTTCAGCGAATCAAACGAAGTCGCGAAAGTGGTCAAAGAATATGAAGATTGTATCCATCATCCGGATACTTCACCCGAACGCATGCAGGCTGTTCTCGAAAAAATGGAGGACCTCAAAGCCTGGGATTATGAAGCCAAAGTTCATGAGGTGATTGATAAACTGGGTGTTCCCGACATCGATAAAAAGTTTGGTGAACTTTCAGGCGGACAAAAAAAACGTATTTTCCTCGCGCAGCTTTTACTCCTTGAGCCCGACCTCATCATCATGGATGAGCCCAC
>JAYSOP010000778.1:0-2139 GCA_043722905.1 Chryseolinea sp. | reverse complement strand
TCATCGCCTTCAAATTTCTCGGAAATTTCTTCATGAGGTTCACCCTTTTCGTCGAAGGTGGTAATACGGGTTCTGGCATATTTCGCCGATTTTTCATTTTTCCTGATCACAGTATCCTGTGAATTGATAGGGCCATTTTGAAGACCGTTTTCCTGTTCAATGGTTAACCAGGATGCGCACAACAAACCTCCAACGAGTACTATTGCCGGGATCATATTCCGGTTTTTACCCGAATTGTTTTTTACTGACTTTTCCATAATTCTTCTGATTCGGTTCAATAATTGATTTTTATTTTCAGCCAGGGACAAGGCAAACATATTCTTTGAAAGCCTGACCTCTTCGAGTTGCGCCAATGCCCTGGCATAAGCACGGGTGCCACCATGGAGGTGAATCACCATGTCATCGCAACAATATTCGCGTTCTCTCCGGATGAGATGGGATAAATGCCAAATAAAGGGATTGAAGAAAAACACGGTTTCAAGAATTGATTGAATTAAATTGATAATAAAGTCGTGTCTTTTAATGTGCGCAAGCTCGTGGATGATAATGGTTTCGAGCTGTTCGGCACTTAATCCGGTTAGCATCCCGACGGGTATGAGTATGATCGGTTTCAGGTAACCGATTACTATCGGGGTGTTGATCTTCTCTGATTCAGCCAATTCGATGATGCGTTGTATACCCAGCATGCTCGCAACCTGCCCGACGTACTGTGTCCAATTGTTTTGCAGAGGTAAAACTGATTTTCTTAGTTGATAAGTGTAAATCAATCCGCTGAATAAGCGCAGGGCAAAAAAGAAAAAGCCCAGGAGCCAGGCTGCAATAATCAATGGCATATTGGAATCGATGGTCGAAGAGATGGCGGATATTACCTGGTTGATGGCTGGTTCAAAGGCCGCGTCATTTACCGTAGCGCGCATACCGTCTTCTATTTTGTGAGAATGCCGGACATTTGCGCTTGATTGATTTAGTAAATAAGAAAAAGTGAATAGACTCGACAGGAAAGTGAGGATAAAGCCAGCACACGCCAGGGAATAACGCAACCTGGAAAACGTGGTTGGAAAAAAGCGAAGGGCGGTGAGAACCAGGAGAAGAAACACAAGAGATTGCCAGATGGAATGCAGCAAAGTCCAGCCTAGAGCAATGGCCCAATCATTTGACATAAAATTGTATATCGTATCCATCATTCGCCTTTTTCAAGTTTTTCCAGATACCGTTTGATTTCAGAGAGCTCTTCTTTCGAAGATTTCTGGTTGCCCAACGCACTCATCACTAATTGCATGGCCGAACCCTGAAACACCGTCCGAATCATTTTATCAAGGATGAACTTGGTGGTGTGGGCCTGGGTAGGGACAGCCTTATAGAGATGCAGCTTCCCGCTTTTTTGGCGTGTTACCAGGCCTTTTTCGTGCATAATTTGCATAAGCTTCAGGATGGTAGTGTAACCATTCGCCTCTCCACCTCCCATCGATTCATGGACGTCTTTAACCGAAACGGCTTCCTTTTTCCACATGATTTGAAGGATTTCCAGCTCTTTTTCAGTGGGTTTTGCAAAAGTTTTTTCCATATACGAATTATTTCGTACTCAATGCTACAAAGTGAACGGATAGTAAGCAAGGTTTGTTACGAAAAAATTCGTATAAAGTTGAAAAAAATTAGGCTAGAAAAGCTCGACGGCAGGTATAGGGGGCTGTCTGCTGGTGACGCAGATAAATTCTTACTAGGTTGACAAAAGCCCTTTAACAAGACTTTTCCACTGCAGATTAGAAAATCCCAGAATGGCCGTTATGGCAACGACGGCGTTGCGCACTTTATCCACTACATTGCTTGTAGCCGTATTGGGAATCTCATTCCTTCCATAGACAGCAGCTTTTACGGTTTTGTCCTGCCTTTCCAATACAAATGAGCTGGTTGATTCTTCGTTAAAAAAATGGGCAACCTTTTCCCCCTTTTCTTGTGGATTTGCTGTAGGACGTACCTGTATGACAATAGATTCGTAGGCACCATCAGGATGATTTGATTCTATAATTTCCTCTATAAGGACCCAGTCATAACCTTTGCCCTCGGCAGAACCGGGGGCTGGAATATCAATTTTAAAATAATCACCTTTTTCGGCCTTGCGGCTAATCTCATTGCCGTTAC
>JAYSOP010000777.1:0-7508 GCA_043722905.1 Chryseolinea sp. | reverse complement strand
ACTGCACGAAAAGAAGGAAAGTCGTGACTCGGTATGGGTTACGATTTCAGAAGGTATGCAGGAAAACCTGGATGTAGGTATAGGGGATTCGTTGGTTTTTGACATGCAGGGTATTCCCGTTAAAGCATTTATCAGTGGGATCCGGGAAGTTGACTGGCCAAAGGATCCTCCGAATTTTATTTTTGTTTTCCCCTCCGGCGTACTGGAAGATGCTCCTCAGATCTTTGTCACTACAACGCGCGTTAATGAGCCACAGCAAGCGAACCTTTTTCAGCAGGCATTGGTGATGCAGTTTCCAAACGTTTCATTGATTGACCTGAGGTTGATTCTGACTACAGTTAACGAGTTGTTTGATAAACTGGGAATGATCATCAGGTTTCTTGCACTTTTTAGCATGGTGACTGGGTTGGTTGTGCTTGCGGGAGCGGTGATCAACAGTAAATTTGTACGAATTAAAGAAAATGTTTTACTGAGAACCATTGGGGCCAGAACACGCCAGATCATGGGCATAACACTCATTGAATATGCTTATCTCGGATTATTCTCAGCCATTACCGGTATGGTGCTTTCACTCGGTGGCGGATATCTGCTGACAAAATTCTTTTTTGAGATTACCTTTGCGTTTGATTGGGTCGAACTGCTGATCATTGGCTTCGGGGTTATTATCCTTACCGTGGTAATTGGCTGGTTTAATTCAAGAGAAGTGATTTATACTCCGCCTCTTCAGGTTTTGCGGAAAGAAGGTTGATTTTTTTACGTAAAGCGCGAGGCTCTGTGTTAAAAAAGCGATAGGCCGGTCAGGCTGAAAGCACTTTTTTAATCAGCGATTCATCCCCGGATACTTTCTTACCGCCCATGCTGATTGTGTACTGGTAATTAGCTGGTAATTGGTTAAATTGCTTTTCAGGGCCATTACGATAATTGATGCTGTATGGGTGTGTTTTTCAGGAATTTTCGATGGTTGTTCCTGCTTGGTGGCGTGTTTCACTTTTTTGGGGTGATGGCAAATTCTCAACCCTCCATCAGGTTTATTGAAAATAAAAATCAGTGGGCAAGAGAGGTACATTATTCTGCTGCTATTCCCGGCGGAACGATGCTGATTGGTCCGGGATCCTTTAGGTATCACTTTATCGATAAAGCAAGTCTCGAAACGCGCCATCACAGCTCTCATCAGGGAGCTGAACCCGATGCATTATCAGGGGATGACCAGGTAAGAGCCCATAGTGTCCACGTGAGTTTTGTAGGCGCGGATTTGAATGTTGTTCCGGTAGGCATTGGCCGATCGGAAGAATATTACAACTATTTTGTTGGCGCTGACCCTCATCGTTGGGCGTCAGGTGTTTTCGCCTTCGATGGTATGCTATACGAATCTCTTTACGAGCATATCGATTTAAAGCTTTATGCCGCAGACCAAAATCTGAAGTACGACTTTGTTGTTGGTCCTGGAGGTGACCCGACCCGGATCAAAGTTTCCTATCAGGGTGCCGAAAAAATGTTCCTGAATAATGGAAACCTTTTTATCCAAACTTCAATATCAGAAATTATAGAGAAGCGACCTTTTTCTTACCAATACATCGATGGAAAAAAAGTGGCTGTGAAATGTGAATATCGTCTCCAGGGCACTTTGCTTTCATTTGTTTTTCCGGAAGGTTATGATGTTTGTTACGAACTCGTGATTGATCCGCTCTTAATTTTTTCAACTTATTCCGGATCTACCGCTGACAATTGGGGTAGCACGGCAACTCCCGGCGAACACGGAAATCTTTACTCTGCCGGGGTTACTAATCAGAATGGAGGAGGTGTTTTTCCGGCGACTCCAGGAGCCTATCAGATTGCCTCTGGTGGATTGTATGATATTGGAATTCTAAAATACGACTCAACGGGGAGTAAGTTGTTATACGCCACCTATCTCGGAGGTAGTAATTCTGAATCGCCACACAGTTTAATCATGAACAAGGCGGAGGAATTGATTCTTTTGGGCACCACGAGCTCCGCTAATTTTGCTACCACAGCCGATGCCTATGACCGGTCGTTCAATGGAGGTGTGGCTACGGGGCATGTAGTTGAATACAACCGCGGTTCCGACATAATTATTTCACGGTTTAGTAAAGACGGAAAAAGACTGCTGGCTTCAACATTTGTAGGAGGAACCGGGAATGATGGTTTGAATCATTCCGGTGGTGAGCTGACGAAAAACTATGGCGATCAGTTGCGCGGTGATATTATTACGGACGCGGGAGGAAATATTTACGTCAGTTCGGTTACAGCCTCCCCGGATTTTCCCGCTTTAAATAGTTTTGAATCAGTCTTTCAGGGAGGCGCTACAGATGCTGTACTTTTTAAAATGAATCCTGAGCTTTCACAATTATTATGGGGTGCTTATTTAGGAGGCAACGGCACGGATGCTGCCCATACGCTGAAACTCGATAGTGAGCAAAATATTTTTCTGGCGGGTGGAACGACAAGTAATGATTTTCCGGTTACGGCAGCAAGTTATCAATCCGTTTTTAATGGCGATGTAGATGGTTGGATCGCCCAGGTAGCAAGTGACGGCTCCTCCCTATTAAAGGCAACCTTTACAGGCACTGTGAACTATAATCAGGTTTACTTTTTAGACCTCAACGCGGAGGAAGAAGTATACGTTTATGGACAAACTTCAGGCGCTTTTCCCATCACGGCAGGGGTGTATTTTAACGCAAACAGCGGACAGTTTATTCAGAAATTCGACAACGACCTTTCAGAATTGAAATTTTCCACCGTGTTTGGTGCCGGCCGTGGTATACCGGATATTTCACCCACAGCCTTCCTGGTAAATGACTGCAACAATTTGTACATGTCTGGGTGGGGTGGCGTAGTAAATAGCGCCAATGGCTTCTGGAACAGCGGCACTACAGGGATGACTACGACACCCGACGCGTTTCAGCTCACTACCTCGGGTTCTGATTTTTATTTTATTGTTTTGACTGATGACGCTTCCCAAAGGCTTTATGCAACTTTTTTAGGCGGTACCCAATCGAGAACCCATGTCGATGGAGGAACGTGTCGCTTTGACAAAGGCGGCATTGTATATCATTCGGTGTGTTCAGGGTGCGCTGCCTTCAATGCAACGCAACGTGCCACATCCGATTTTCCAACCACCGTGGGGGCTTGGTCTAAAACGAACAAAAGTCCTAATTGCAATAATGCGGCGTTTAAATTTGATCTTTCGTCATTAAAGGCCAGGATACAAAGCAACTCGATAAAGCATGATATGCCAGGTTTGAAAGTGGTTTGTATCCCGGATCAGATTCTGTTTGAAAATCGAAGTACGGGAGGAGAAATATTTGAATGGGATTTTGGTGATGGTTCTGAACTATCCACCACGGATACACTCAGTATACCGCATACCTATAAGATCCCTGGCCGGTATGTAGTTAAATTAAAAGCCTATGATGCGGGCACCTGTCAGGGAGTTGATTCAACCTTTATTTCCGTAACCGTTAACCTGGCCCAATCACAGGTGCAGGACGATGCAGATGTATGCTTCGGTGATGCATACCAGTTAAAAGCCAGTGGGGGCGCGGTGTATGCATGGACAAATAACGAGGGGAGTTTTACATCGGATGAAGGAACACCGGTGGTTTCACCGAAGGATACTACAGTCTATTACGTGACAATTGAAGAAGTGAATGGATGTATTCAAAAGGACGCCGTACAATTAAATGTTGTGCCTGGTATTACGCCAGAGTTTGAATGGAACAAACAACCTGCGTGTGAAAGCCGACCTGAAATAAATGTCCGCAACCTTACGGATAGTTTACAAAGCGATGACATTGTTTTTTTTGATTATGGAGATGGCACTACCAGTGATAACCCCGAGGACAAACATTTTTTTGAAGAGAATGGGGTTTTTAACATCCGGTTGATTACCCAACGTGAATTCTGCGTCTATGAAAAGGCAGTTTCCATTCCCGTATTTGAAATGCTCATTCCCAATATCATCACACCTGGTCAACCTGGAAATAACGATGTATTTACAATCCGTTACGGGAAAATGGAAGGGGTCACCCCTGCAGACTATGGATTCAATGTTGCCCTTACCATTTACAATCGCTGGGGCAGGATCGTTTACCAAAGAGACCATTATCAATACGACTGGTCAGGCGATGGCCTCGCAGCAGGAATTTATTACTACGAAGTTTCCATCCAGGGCCACGCCACCTGTAAAAGCTGGCTTCAACTTCTGAAATAGTTAAAGTCTAAAGCATCAAGAGACCAATCCTCCTGGGTCATAACGCTATCACTATACGCTTGTGCACTCATATTTCTATTTTCATTTATCTTCCTCTTTAGTTAATTCTATTTTTTTGAGGTCACTCACGGCGGGACCATTCACCACCGTACCCGAACAGGTAAATCTTGATCCGTGGCAGGGGCAATCAAACGAATTTTCATCTTTATTCCATTGAAGAACACATCCGAGATGTGGGCAAATGGCCGAATAGGCGTGAAGGGTCTGACTTTCGTCCTTATACACAGCCACTTTTTTTCCTTTCATATTGACAATCGCTCCATGCCCGCGCTCCAGTTCCTTAACGGATTTAATATCTCCCGGATCAAAGAAGTCAAGGTATTGGGCTGTCATATTGCCAACTTCTTTCAGGAAGTCGCCGGTGGCTTTTAACGTTATCCGTGAAGGATCATATAACTTTTCCCAGGGATTCTCTTTGCCGAGGATGAGATCTCTGATGAGTATTCCAGCTATTGTGCCGTGGGTCATTCCATTTCCTGAATCCCCCGTGGCGATATAAATATTTTTGTCGCCCGGATTTTTACCGATGAACGCAACCATATCTACGGGTTCCATAACCTGACCAGACCAATGGTAGACAATTTCTTTCATCGCTGGAAAATGTCGTCTGGCCCATCGTTCCAGGTTTTGATAGCGTTGTTTCTGACTGATATTTTCTTCGTCTGCCTGCCCAGTCTTATGATCTTCTCCTCCAGCGATTAATAAATCGTGTGCATCATCATATGACTGAAGCCTTACGTAATGGTAAGGATCGGATACCCATTCTGATTTCATGTTTCCGGTATCCCACCAAAGCGCAGCTGGTAAAGTTCCCTTAGGCACTAAACCCCCGATAACATAGGTGCGGTATGGAAACTGTTTTGTGTGCATCGTCACCATGTTGTTGATTGGTGAATTGGTGGCGACCACAATGTTTTCAGCATCTATCGAAAAATGTTCGGCTTTCACCCCGGATTTGTCAATGTTTTTGATGTGTGTTTCCGTGAAAATTATTCCCCCCATGCGATGAATACATTCACTTAATCCTTTCAGATATTTCATTGGATGAAATTGCGCCTGATTCGGAAATTTCAGGCAAAGACCAATTTCAGCAGGTACGCCTGGCACAGCTTGTAACTTTTCTGTGGCGATACCGTATTTATTCGTCACCACAAATTCATCTTCAAGGGTTCTTGGTTTATCTGTTGGATGTAAAAACAGAAATCCGTCGACGCGACTGAAATCACAATCAATATTTTCTTCGGATACTACGTGTTCTATAAAATCAATTGCCTGGGAATGGCTTTCTGCCGCTAGCCTGCATTTCTCTTCTCCAAGAACTCTTTCAATTTCAGCGTACCGGTCATCCAGTGCATTCACAACGTGTGCCGTTGTTCTTCCTGTTTCCCCGCTGCCCACGAAGCCATCCTCCACCACGATAACTTTTTTTCCAGCTTTTAGTAAACAATACGCCACGGATAAACCCGTGATTCCGGCCCCTACAATAACAATTTCAGAGGTTAGGTTCTCCCGGAGTGGGTTAAATTTAATAGGCTCGGTGGAATCTATCCAATAGGAAAGATTAGATCCCGCGGTCACTTTGCCGTCGTTCTGATTCTCAATTGTAATTTTTTCGTCTTCCATGTTGATATTTTTTAAACCCCTAATTTTTTCAAACATTTTTTTAGGTTAATGGATTCTTTTAACACACCATTAAAAAGGTCTCCCTTGCGCAATCGTTTTTCAAGATTATGAATCGTGAATTGCGAAGGATGTAGCCCGGATTTAACTTCCTGCCATAGCACAGGTGTTGAAACGGTGGCTCCGGGTTTCGGACGCACACTATAGACAGATACTAAGGTCTGGCCTTTTTTATTTTGCAGATAATCAAGATAGATGCGTCCATCACGTTTGTCTAATGCTCGTTCAACAGTGGTGATATGGGGAAGTATTTCGTTCGTCTTTATCGCGATTACTTCAGAGAACTCCCGGATATCGTCATAGGTATATCTGGCTTTTAAAGGAACATATATGTGAAGGCCAGTGGCGCCGGAGGTTTTACAATATGCCTTTGCCCCTGCTTTATCCAGGAGTTCTTTCACTACAATAGCAGTATCAATAATTTGTTCAAAAGAATTATTTTCTGAAGGATCCAGATCGATTGCCATATAGTCGGGAAAATCAATACTGGAAACCCTTGAGTTCCACGGATTTAATTCTATGCAGCCAAGATTATTGAGATATAATAATGTTGCCTTTTTGTTGCAAAGGATATATTCTATATTTTTATTTGCGCTCTCGGCACGAAGCGAAATAGTATCAACCCATGGCGGCGCGTCTCGCCCGGCATTTTTGTGATAGAAACCGTTGTCGGTAATTCCATTGGGATTTCTTTTTAGTGACTGTGGACGATTCTTCAGGTAAGGAAGAATGTAAGGGCTGACCATATTGTAATATTTTATGATATCCCCCTTGGTAATTTTTTCGTTTGGCCAGTAGATTTTTTCCTGATTGGTAAGGTTCAGCAAATGGCCATTTACGGTCAGCTGTTCTCCTTTTTTAGCGATTGTTTTAGTGATTAACTTTCCATTTCCGGGACCCGTTTGCTTCTTCGGTTTTGCTGCAGATTTTGAACCGACGGCTTTTTTTGAAGTCTTAATAGGTCCACTTTTAATAGATTCAATGTCATACGTTTCTATTACGGCAAATTCATCCGGATGTTTAATCAGCAACCAGTTTTTATTCTTACCGTCTTTCATTTTGACAAGGCCAAAAGATCCTCTCAAATTTTCCCCATGCAAGGAAAATTTCAGAGAACCTCGAGATAATTTCTTTTGTATTTCTTCATCCTTTGTTTCGCCTTCCGATAATTCATAAATCCCATGATCCCAGATGGCAACTGACCCGGCTCCGTAGTTTCCTTCTGGAATTTCGCCCGTAAACTTCCCATACGACAATGGATGGTCCTCTACCATCACAGCTAACCTTTTATCTTTAGGATTCATGGAGGGCCCTTTGGGAACTACCCAGCTTTTTAACACACCATCTACTTCTAACCGGAAATCGTAGTGCAGGTTGGAGGCCCGATGTCTCTGAACAACAAAGGTATGTTTATGCGTGGGTGTTTTCTTTTTGCCGGAGGGTTCAGGCGTTTTTTTAAAATTCCTTTTTTCCTGGTATTGAAGAAGACTCATGTCTCAGCATTTTTGCTTTTTTAAACCAAAATTTTAATGCCACG
>JAYSOP010000776.1:0-4327 GCA_043722905.1 Chryseolinea sp. | reverse complement strand
AACGTATTGCATCATACTTACACCAACATTCATGATGTAGATGAAGACATCAGCCCCCGGGGAATATTGCGTATGTCTCCCCATGGCGACTGGAAATCCTTTCATCGCTTTCAACATTTTTATGCGTGGTTTTTTTATGGATTATTAACCCTTGTATGGGTTCTGGCAAAAGATTTTCTTCGCATTGTTAAATACAATAAAGAAGGCCTGGTAAAGAAACAAAGGGCAAGTATTCAGACTGAATGGGCGGTCCTAGTTGCTTCAAAAATTATTTATATCGCCTATGTGATTATTATTCCCGCCCTGGTATTATCTGTAACCTGGTGGCAAATCCTAATAGGTTTTTCTGTCATGCATTATATAGCTGGTTTTATTCTCGCAATTATATTTCAACCTGCGCACGTTATCGATGGAACCGAATATCCTCAGCCGGATGAAAATGGTAGAATGGATAATAACTGGGCCATCCATCAATTGCGCACAACCACTAATTTCGCCAATAATAGCCGTCTCTTTTCCTGGTATGTAGGGGGCTTAAATTTTCAGGTTGAGCATCATTTATTTCCAAATGTTTGTCATGTTCATTACAGGAAAATTTCCCCTATCGTAGAGTCTACGGCCAAAGAATTTGGATTACCCTATAAAGCAGAGCCTACATTTTTAGGCGCATTGATCGGCCATGCCAGGCTTTTGAAACAGTTGGGGGAAAAACCACCCATCATGGTGAAAGCGTAAAGGACAAAGTTTTCGAAGTTTGCAGTTCAAAATTCGAGGTTTCAAGTTCAAAGTTTCAGGTTTCAAGTTGCATGTTGTTTCAGGTTTGAAATTCCAATTACCTTTAAAGCTCGAGGACGATTTAGCTTCGATCGAAATCACGGAACCGCGTAGAGGTGAAACATTTTGTTTCAGGATAGAAAATGTGTGCCATAGGAACCCTCGGTCGCGGCTTCACATCATTTGGCACACGATCACTGAACCTCGATCCTGGTGTAAAGGTTGTGCAGCACGCCAGACATCAATATCTTTTGTCGGACAGCAATGGCAAAAAGCAAAAAGCGAAAAGTAGAAAGTAGAAAGTAGAAAGCATTAAGAAATTTTCTGAACGTTACTTGAATGCTTCTTATAAAAATCGTAATCCAACCTTTGCGCCCAGCCACATTTTCACATTGTGATCAGCACCCAGATTACGCGTGTATAATATATCAGGTTGATAGTCTGTAAAAAGAGGTTGGTATTGATCGAACGTATTTTCTGTTACATAACCATTCAGGGTTGCTCCAAAAGTCAAAGACATCTTTTTGAAGACCTGATAGTCAAATCCTACATAAACTTTATTGAGCAGATTTAAGGACTCAACAGAATTTCTCTGGACAATCTGATTGGCAGTGACATCCAGGTTTAAAAATAATTTGCTGGAAAGTCGCGGCGCAGTTCCAACTCCATAGCCAAAAGTCCAGAACGTTTCGCTCCCCTGAAATGTTTCTGGTTTTGCTCCTGCGGTGAAGATATTATAAAACTGCCTTACACCGGTTCTGAAGGAAAGATTGGTATAAAAAATTTCATCAGCTGAAATTTCAATTTTATGATAGCCTTTCCAGACAAAGCTCATCACACCAATCGGCACGCCTTTTACGCTGTCCGAAAAATTAAGGAGCCCGATTTGGGTGCCCTGCACTTTTTTGGCATAATTAAAAATCCCCGAAATCTGCGCTCCTTTTATTTTTTTTCCAGTAATGTTAAAAACCGGCGCCAATTGGGTACCCCTGAAATTTTTAGCCGTAAAATTGAATACACCTGCGGCTTGAAATCCTTGCATATTACCTGCGGCGATATTATAAACCCCGGCCAATTGAAGGGGTCTGGTATCACCCGTTGAAATATTATACACCCCTGCAAGCTGCGGGCCATTTTGTTCTTGCACTGTCATATTACCTACTCCGGCCAACTGGGTTCCTTCAGCTCCCCGCAAATTTATATTCAGTACGCCCGCGGCTGAAAATTTACCGGCACGGTTGCCATTAAAATTAAAAACCCCTGCAAGCTGTGGCCCCAGGGTTGTGTCGCGGTTGGCATTAAATATTCCGGCGAGCTGAACACCGTGCATTTTACCGCCCACCGCATTGAATGTTCCGGCAAGCTGCGCCCCGTTCATGTCGCCACGCACAAGGTTGAAGAGGCCTCCCATTTCAAGTTTTTCAACCCCCAGGGAGTAGCCGCCAAAAATGTTAAATGAGTAGTCATTAATTACGTTCCCGCTCATTTTGTGATTAGTGCCAATAAAAGGCACGAGGGAGACCTGTGTTTTACGATAGATCGTATCCGCTACATTGAGCATGTTGATATTCCTAAAGGAAAGAATATGCGTTTTCCAAAAGCGTGTTATTTTTTTCCCCACACTATCGGCTAAGACAGCAATTTTTTCTTTATTTATTTTAATAGGGATATTTAGAAGCCTGCCTTGCCGCGGAACGGCAACTAGTGTGTCTGTGTAGTCGCGTTTGTTGACAGACAATATCACATCTGCGGATGGTTTTTCAATTTTGATTTCGAAATAACCATAGGAGTCTGTTACCACTGAGGTCAACGTAAGCGGATCATAAATACTTACATTTTTTAGTCTTTCACCTGTAGACTCATCCACCACGTAGCCCGTTACAATGGCAGGCTCTTTTTTGGCGCCACTCATTTCAGCCTTCGTCAGAATAATATAAGTTCCACGGGACTTGTACTGAACGGTACCCTGAAAGATTTCATCCAGAACCTCTCTGACAGTTTTATTTGTAAAAAAATGCGTTATCATTCTATCCGGTTGCAGGATCGCGGGATTATATGAAAATGTGAATGTCCCGATGTTTGCAATTTTCTTTAGTGAAAGGTCGAGCCGTTCGTGATTCAGCGAAAGGGAAATCTTCCTTTCCAGTAAGGGTATGTCGGCATTAGCAGAATAGAAACAGATAGTAAAAATCAACGAAACAATGAATTTCATGGCGTAGCAACATTACAACCCGAACCTTCAAGCCTGATCAAATTACCTGACCTTACAATAGACAGCCCCAGGGTCTCTCCGATGATACTGGCGATTTCATCGATGCTTTCATTATTAAAAGACACGGTAAGCCTGCAACCAGCAAGTTTTTGATCGATCTGGATTTTTTCTGCGTAGACATCGTTCAGACTTTTTATGACTGTTCTTAAATCATTATTACTGAAACTGAAAAATTTTGTCTTATAAGCCGTAACATTTGGCTCAGGATCTGATACGGTAAAGGTTTTCGTGTTCTTATTGTAAATTCCCTTGCCATTTGCTTTCAGATAAACTCCAGGGTTCCCTTCTGAATAAAACATGACTTCTCCCTCCTCCACTACCACCTCAACAGTGGGGGAATCAGGGTAGGCCTTCACATTAAAGGAGGTTCCAATATCTTTAATGAATACCCCTGCAGTTTCCACAATAAATGTTTTATCATCATCGTGATTGATACTGAAGTAGGCTTCACCCTCAAGCTTAGCGGTATGCGTATTTTTTTTACGATTAAATTCGTATTCTATTTTTGTTTGCCTGTTTAAAAAAACACCACTTCCGTCCGGCAAGGTATCAGCTTCGGTACTTTCATCAGCTAGCACTCTTAGCGATTCACTATTTTGAGATTTGAAATACTCATAGGTAAAAAATCCGGCCATGAGCAGCATGAGAATACCTGCAGCAATCCTGAGTGCAAATCGATAACCCGAATGATGACTGCTCAATTGGATCGATCTCCCTTCTTTTTGACTCTGGATTTGGGCCCGGATCTTCTTCCATGCTACATCGGTTTCAAAATGCGCGGCTCCAGTGATGGTTGCTGCCTTGTCAAAAATCAGCTTTACCTGTTGGAAATATCGTCGATTAGCATCGCTTTCATTGCACCATGCCTCCACGAGTCCAATCTCAACAGGCGTGGCCTCACCGACCAGGTAACTGGCAATCAATTCGTCAATATGTTCAGGGTTTGTTTTCAATCTCAATTCAAAAATCCATTTAACAGAATAATTATCAACGGCAGGTAATCCTTTAATTGCTCTCGCATGATCCTTAATGCCTTACCCATGTGGTTTTCTACAGTTTTTATTGAAATATTCAGCTGCTCCGCTATCTCCGAATACTTTAACTCTTCAAACCGGCTGAGTTTGAAAACCATCCTGCACTGCTCCGGCAGCTCCTCCATGGCAACTTTTATTCTATACTCAAGTTCATGTGATGCTACCGTCTGTGAAACCGATTCATGGCTACGATCAGCGAGTGCCATTTCTTCCCCCGCATATTTTTGTTTGATTTTTTCATGCTTAA
>JAYSOP010000775.1:0-4636 GCA_043722905.1 Chryseolinea sp. | reverse complement strand
GGATTTGAACTCAGAAAAAATCCGACACTGGCTCAGGTGGATGCTGACCTTTTACACTATCCGCTAACATGGAGGACCTGGCAGGCAGGTGATTATTTTATGCCGCTGGGTATGCGCCAGGAAAAAAAATTAAGCGATTTTTTGATCGACCTTAAAATGCCTTTCAACGAAAAGGCAGATGTAACGGTGCTTGAGTCAGGAGGAAAGATCCTGTGGGTTGTGGGCTTCAGAATAAGTGAGGGATTTAAGGTAACTCCGGAAACACAACGCGTTTTAATTATAGAACAGGCACCTTCGCTCTGATAAAAAAAAATTTCTTAAGTCAATGCTAATTGATAAATTGGCCCCCGTTAAAGGCCTGCTGTTTGCAGTGGACCGCCGATGATTAAGATCAAGCGAAAATATTATCAACTAAAAAAAGCTCTCCTTACCTTTCACACACTAAATCATTGAAACTTATGAAAGTAACTGTAGTTGGCGCTGGTAATGTGGGTGCAACCTGTGCCGATGTTCTTGCCTACCGAGAGATCGCGAATCAAATTGTCCTTGTGGATATAAAGGAGGGGTTAGCAGAAGGAAAATCTCTGGATATTTGGCAAAAAGCTCCTATTGATCTCTACGACAGCCGGATTATAGGATCTACAAACGATTATGCAAAGACCGCAGGCTCAGATGTGGTCGTTATTACTTCAGGGCTACCGCGAAAGCCGGGCATGAGTCGGGATGATCTCATCGGTACAAACGCGGGTATTGTGAAGACGGTTACTGAAAGTGTTGTTCGTCATTCACCTAACGCCATTATTATCGTGGTATCCAACCCACTGGATGTAATGACCTATCAGGCGCACCTGACCTCCAAGTTTCCCCGTACCCGGGTGATGGGTATGGCAGGAATTCTCGATACTGCCCGCTACAGAGCGTTTCTTGCTGAAGCACTAAACATTTCCCCAAAGGATATTCAGGCGGTTTTACTGGGTGGTCATGGAGATACCATGGTTCCGCTACCCCGTTATACGACGGTATCCGGCATCCCCGTTACCGAACTCATTGATAAAGATAAACTCAACTCCATTCTGGAAAGAACGAAGGTAGGAGGAGGTGAACTTGTGAAACTCATGGGAACATCGGCGTGGTACGCTCCGGGATCCGCGGCGGCCCAAATGGTAGAAGCCATTGTAAGAGATCAGCGCAGAATATTTCCCGTTTGTATAAAACTTGAAGGGGAATACGGAATAAAGGATTGTTACCTGGGTGTTCCGGTTATTCTTGGAAAAAACGGAATTGAAAAGATCATTGAGCTGGATCTGACCAATGAAGAGAAAGCCATGATGGAGGCGAGCAGGAAAGCTGTCAAGGAAGTAATGGAAGTCCTGGAACGACTTAGATAGTGTTCATTCTAAGGTTTACAATGCCCCACTGCCTCTCTTTGGGGCATTTTTATTTCAGGGTAAGCAATGGAATTTTAAAAAATCATCTTTGCTTGGTCACATGAATGAATATACTTTCTGATAATCCTTTGCATCTTTCAAAAAAAACATCATTTTTATTTACTGAACAGTAACCAGAATAATGAATGCTAAATTTTTGATCTGATCAGTTACTAAACCACCGCTCACAACCTATGCAGAAATTACAGCTTTGGGACTATGTAGTCTTTCTCGTTTACTTCGTGATTGTAGCTTTTTATGGTTACTGGATTTACAACCGGAAGAAAAAAGCGGTGACAGATTCAAAAGACTTTTTTCTTGCCGAAGGCGCACTGACCTGGTGGGCCATCGGTGCATCGCTCATTGCGTCTAATATATCTGCAGAACAATTTATCGGTATGTCGGGATCAGGGTTCAAAATGGGGCTCGCCATCGCTACTTATGAATGGATGGCAGCAGCTACGCTGCTGGTAGTGGCCATATTTTTTATGCCCATTTATTTAAAGAACCGGATCTATACCATGCCGCAATTTTTAACGCAACGGTATAGCACTACAGTGAGTACCATCATGGCTGTTTTCTGGTTGTTATTATATGTGATCGTAAATCTCACATCCATTTTGTTTCTGGGTGCATTGGCAATCAGTACCATTTCAGGATTAAATTTCTGGTTTTGTATGATCGGGCTGGCTGTGTTTGCCGTGATCATTACGCTGGGTGGAATGAAAGTGATCGGTTATACCGATGTGATTCAGGTATTCTTCCTCACCCTTGGCGGATTGGCGACCACCTACCTGGCCCTCGAATTAGTCTCGGCACATTTTAATACGACCGGTGTTATCAACGGATTTTCTCTGATGATGGAGCGTGCGGACGATCATTTTACAATGGTCTTTGACCAGGATAATCCCAATTACCTGGACCTTCCCGGACTGACCATTTTATTGGGTGGAATGTGGATCGTGAATCTCAATTACTGGGGTTGTAACCAATATATTACGCAACGCGCGTTGGGGGCCAGTCTTCCCACCGCAAGGAATGGCATTCTCTTCGCCGCATTTTTGAAAGTTATCATGCCCGTGATCGTGGTGCTTCCCGGTATTGCGGCTTTTGTTCTGCACAAAGAAGGAATGTTTCAGGAGGAGATGATGGCTGATGGATCAATTAATCCTGACCGCGCTTATCCTGTTTTGTTAAACCTGTTACCCGTAGGGTTGAAAGGCCTTTCCTTTGCCGCATTAACGGCTGCCATTGTGGCTTCGCTGGCGGGTAAGGCCAACAGTATTTCAACCATTTTTACCCTGGACATTTATAAAAAGTTTTTCAAAATAGACGCAACGGAACAACAACTGGTAATGGTTGGGCGTATTGCCATCGTAGTCGCCATGATTCTTGCCATGATCATTGCACCATTTATGGGCATTGATAAAAAGGGAGGCTTTCAATATATACAGGAATACACGGGGTTTGTGTCTCCTGGTATCTTTGCTATTTTTATCCTGGGGTTTTTCTGGAAACGAACTACGGCGACCGCCGCGCTTGTAGCAGCGATCATCACCTTTCCGTTATCATTATTGTTTAAGTTTCTACCCAGGTTTGCGGATTTGTCCCTATTACAAAAGTATGGATTCGCAGCAAGGAACCCGGAGTCGGCAGTTTTTGAGATACCCTTTATCGACCGGATGGGTTTTGTGTTTTTGATTGTAGTAGCTGTAATGGTTGTCATCAGCCTGGTTGATCCGAAGGGTAAAAACAATCCTCGTGGATTGGAAATCGATTCAAAGATGTTTAAACCTGAGGGAGCATTTGCCGTCGGGGCAGCGATTGTTTGTGGTCTCCTTGCAGCATTGTATATCATTTTCTGGTAGTCTCTTAAATCCTTTCCCCACAGACTATAAAACGCCTGTGGTCTTTGCGTTCTTTCTTGAGAAATGGACGCGAGGCTAGTTTTAAGATTTTCCCTACATCAAGTTTATGAACAGGATAGACCGTCTTACAGCGATTCTTATTCATCTGCAAACTAAGCGCGTTGTTAAGGCTGAAGAGATATCCGGCAGGTTTGAAATAAGTCTGCGCACCGTTTACCGGGACGTGAGGGCGCTGATGGAAGCTGGGATACCCATCGGATCGGAGGCCGGAAAAGGTTATTTTATTGTTGATGGTTACCACCTTCCGCCGGTAATGTTCAATCAGGAGGAAGCCAGCGCGATGCTCACCGCAGGGAAACTGGTGGAAAAAATGACCGATGATTCCATTCGTAAGGCTTATGATTCAGCCTTATCGAAAATCAAATCCGTTCTGAATACTTCTGAGAAGGATCATCTGGAAAACCTGCAGTCATCCATTGCTGTTTTCAAGTCACCGGATCATCACCCGGATTTTCCCAATGAATTTATGGCGGATATTCAGAAAGGGATATCGAAAAAGAATATCCTTACGCTAAACTATTATTCGAATAAGCAGGAGCATACGAACCGTGACGTGGAGCCCATCGGTGTTGTTTACTATTCGGGCCGATGGCACCTCATCGCCTGGTGCAGGTTGAGAAATGGCTACCGCGATTTCAGGATTGACTTTATCCAGTCTATGAAAAACACGGGACAAATATTTGATTCGCGTAATCTTTATACGCTGAAGGAGTACTTTAAAAGTCTCATGCAGGCGCATGAAGACATGATAAAGGTAGTAGTATCCTTTGAAAGATCGGTATCCCATTATGTAAAAAATGCGCGTTACTATTATGGTTACGTTACGGAGGAGGACCTGGAAGGCCGATGTCATATGTCGTTTTTGATAGTTAACATGCGCTCTTTTTGCCGCTGGCTTCTGATGTATGGAACAGCGGTTGAGATTGAAAGTCCGGAAGCGCTCCGGCAAACCATGGAAGAGATGGTGGAAGAGGTAAGCCAGCATTACAAATTATTGACCATGAGGTAATGGATTCTAATTTTTATTTACCCCGGTACCTATTTTTATTATTGATTTAACCTTTAAATATTTTTTAATGTTGACATAGGGCTGTCACTCCCCTGCCTATAATTTGTGTCTAAAAAAAACTTATTATGCGCAAAATAATTTTAGGGTTGGCTGTCAGCCTGGATGGATTTATTGAGGGTACAAAAGGAGAATTCGATTGGTGCTTTGCCGATCAGGACTATGGAATGAGCGACTTTTTAAAAACGATAGACGCCATTTTCTATGGACGCAAA
>JAYSOP010000774.1:0-19319 GCA_043722905.1 Chryseolinea sp. | reverse complement strand
TGTGAAAAAGTATGGATAGACTGGGAGGCGTTTGCTCAATACGCGTTCAATAAATCTCACTCTACGTGTTATTCACTGATCGCCTATCATACCGCTTTTCTAAAAGCCAATTACCCGGCGGAATACATGGCTGCAGTGCTCACCCATTCGCAAAGTAATCTGGAAAACGTAACCTTCTTTATTGAAGAATGCCGCAACCTGGGCATTAAAGTATTGGGACCGCATGTGAATGAATCAGGAATGTATTTTGCAGTAAACAAAGAAGGGCAAATCCGCTTTGGGTTAGGGGCTATAAAAGGCGCAGGAGATTCCGCTGTAGAAGCCATCATTCAGGAACGCGAAGCAAAGGGTTCATACACTGACATCTTTGATTTTTCAAAACGTTTGAATCAACGGTCTGTAAATAAGAAAACATTTGAGTGTTTGGCTTTGTCAGGGGCCTTCGATTGTTTCAAGGATCTTCACCGCAGGCAATATGTTTACGCAAAGGACGGAGACGTAAGTCTCATAGAAAAAGCGATCAAATACGCGGCAAAGTCGCAACTCGAAGAGCAAAGTGCACAAGCCAGTCTGTTTGGTGGAACCAGCGGAACGGCTATGCCTAAACCCAGGATAGAAAGCGTTGAAGCGTTTAGTGAAATTGAAAAACTAAATCTGGAAAAAGAAGTGGTAGGCATTTACATCTCAGGCCATCCGTTAGATAATTTTAGGTTTGAAATGGAAGCTTTCTGCACGTCTGCCTGCAATCAGTTAAATGAAATAGAAAATCTGGTAGGCCGTGAAATCAAACTCGGTGGTATTGTGACAGGAGTGGAACATCGGACAACGAAAACGGGCAAACCATTTGGTAAATTCTATCTCGAAGATTACAGTGGCAATACTTCATTTATGCTCTTCGGGGAAGATTATCTGAAATTCAAAAACTTCCTCAATGTCGGATGGTTTCTTTTCATAGAAGGTGCCGTGGTACGGAATACCTGGGGTCAGCAAAACCTGGAGATGAAGATCAGAAACATTGATCTGCTTAATGAGATTGGTGTAAAGCGAAGCAAGGGAATACAAATTCGTGTCAATGCGCACGAGATAACGGCTGATCTTATTGGAAAAATTGAGGATGTTTGTCAGGAATTTAGTGGCAGCACCCCGCTTTACCTTAAGGTTAAAGATGAACAGGAAAATATCAGCCTGGAACTTATGTCTCGCAAATTCAGGGTAAATCCTGTCAATGACATGGTAAAAAAAATGAAAAAGGTGGCTGAGGTAGAAATCCGGCAATAGTGTAAAGTTCCGGTTTAGGTGAAAAATCTAAACCTTGAATCCCTTGAATCTCAAACTTTGAACTTTGAATTTTTAACGTTGAACTTTGAATTTAAACTTGCGTCCTGAACTATTGGGATTAACTTCGTGTTGATTACTCGAAACGTTTAAATTCAATGAAAATGGGCAAAGCTATTGTACTTAATGACGCCAACTTTGATGCAACTATTAATTCGGATAAACCTGTTTTGGTGGATTTCTGGGCAGAATGGTGCGGTCCTTGTAAAATGATCGGTCCTGTTGTAGAAGAATTAGCCAATGATTACGAGGGTAAGGCCGTCGTAGGCAAACTCAACGTAGACGAAAATCCGGATGTTACCGCCCGTTTTGGCATTCGCAGTATTCCAACTTTGCTGGTTTTTAAAGGTGGTCAGATTGTTGATAAACAGGTCGGTGCCGTGCCAAAATCTGTTTTAGCTCAGAAATTAGAAGCACAGGTAATTTAAGTTAAAAAGCCTCATCAATGTTTGGTACTTCTTGATCGGGGTACCTTTTTTTATTTCAAGGGGATATGCTTAAGGCGTTCCACCATCTCAAAAACAGCCGGACAGACCAGCGTGTTCTTCAAAGTAAGCTCTGTAATCTGGACCATTTTCTTCCGGTCAGTATGGGGATACTCGCGGCAGGCTTTCGGTCTGACCGCATACACACTGCAGTAGTTTTCGGCATCTAAAAAAGGGCAGGGTGTAGATTTCAAAACGTAATCTTTGTCCTCGTCCACCCTCAAATACTTTTCAACAAAATCACCCGGTTTCATCCGCAAACCTTTTGCAACCCTTTCGATATCATTCTGGTAAAAAATAGGGCTTGTTGTTTTGCAGCAATTCGCGCATTGCAGGCAGTCCACCTTTTCAAAAACCTCATGATGAAGGTTGTGAAATACAGTATCTACCTGGCGCGGCTCTTTCTTCCTGAGCTGGCCGAGAAATTTTTTATTCTCGGGTTCTTTATGCTTCGATTGTAGCTTAAATTGTTCCAAATTCACGGGATGGTCCTTAACTTTCTTCTGCAAAGAACGTAAAACATTTTCAAACCCTTATGACAAACAGAGCTTTCGCCGAAGTGCTCACCGAAAAACGGCGTATCTCGGCAATTGATATCACACGCGGCCTAGTAATGCTCATTATGGCCCTCGACCACACACGAGATTTCTATCACGCTGACGCTTTTTTATATAATCCCACTGATTTAGAGAAAACCACTCCCATTGTTTTTCTCACCCGCTTTGTAACGCATTTTTGCGCTCCGACTTTTGTATTGCTGGCAGGCGTATCGGTAAGGCTAAGCGAGGAAAGGAAAACAAAAAAAGCATTATCCCTGTTTCTGCTCACGCGCGGCTTATGGCTGATATTCCTTGAAATGACGGTCATACGTTTTGGGTTATTGTTTCAGTTTTATTATGACATGACCATGTTCCAGGTAATCTGGGCAATTGGAATTTCTATGGTGCTCCTTTCAGCCATTATCCATTTTCCTTTCAAAGTTGTTCTGGTGATGGGTATACTCATTACTTTTTTCCACGACCTCCTCCATGCCATTAGTCTCCAGCCAGGTGATCCGTTTGTTTTGGCATGGTCTCTCATTCACCAGTTTAATTTTTTGGAAGTACTTCCGGGAAGATTTGCCCTCACCGCCTACCCTTTCCTCCCATGGTTTGGTATTATGATTTTGGGCTATTGTATGGGGGAATGCTACCGGCAAGACCATGACCCTGAACTACGTCAGAAATTTCTTCTTAGGACAGGCATTTCTGCGTTCGTGCTTTTCCTGATATTGCGATCTCTCAACTTCTACGGAGACCCCGCTCCCTGGTCTCAGCAATCAAATGCTGTTTATACCTTAATGAGCTTTATCAACGTAACAAAGTATCCGGTTTCTCTGCTGTATACCTTATTAACGCTGGGGCCGGTACTCATTTTTTTGTCCTTGTTAGAAAAATCAAATACTCGCCCGCTGCATCCCCTTGCCGTGGTGGGAAGAGTTCCCCTTTTTTACTACATCCTTCATTTCTTTTTAATCCACGGAGGGGCTATTGTATTGTATATGATCCATACCGGAAAGAGGCTGTCGGAAATTGATTTTCATTTTAATGCCAGTTTCGGTGGAATTCCACCCGGTTACGGCTATTCGCTAATATGGGTCTATGTTGCATGGGCGACGGTTGTAGCGATCTTATATCCTCTCTGTCGATGGTATTACCAATACAAAAGCACCCACAAGCAGGCTTGGTTGAGGTACCTGTAATAGACTTTGCATGGGATTAGCAAGGGCCAACATCATCGGGTATTGGCATGACACAATCGTCAAGGGCCGTTTATTGGCGAAGTTATCGGGATGCCTGACTACTTATTTGAACGTTGCCCTTAACGATAATCCACCAGGATAGGGTGTGACACTCCATATGCTTGTCTGATGGGGATTTTTGAAACGGTTTTGCTTGAGTCTCTTCAAGGCAGCCTCTGAACAATACCAGGCTAACACACCACCAAAGGCAACGTCAGAAACCCAATGAACATCGGAATACAAACGACAGATAGCGGTAGTGGTAGCCAATGAATAGAAAAATATTTTTACGGGAACACTTTTCGAACGTTTCGCCAAAACAAAGCTTGCCGTAAAAGCCATCGCTGCATGACCAGAGGGAAAAGATTGGTAAGCCGGTTTCATATTAAAGAAAGTCAGGTCATAATTACCTGTTTCAGTAGGAGGCCTTGCCCTGCCTATCAAAGGCTTCAAACCTATTTCAAGTATCCCGGCTGAGATGAGCGCTGTTCCCATGATCAGGCCAGTTTCACGGAGCCATAGGTTTTTAGACAATACCCCCACGGAGTAAATAGCGCCTGAAAATAAAAATGTGATGTATGGCTTTCCATAGTAATATCCCACCGTGTTGATATCATCCAATGCAGGCGACTGTTGGTTTTGCCAAAAATTTCTCACCGATTGATCAGCGAAAGTTAACGCTGCAGTGCTCCCGGCGATGGCCCCAAGCTCGAGCCAGTTATTTCTTTTCCATTTTAAAGGTGAGGCGAATGTGTAAATAACAGCATTCGCTGCCCGGAAAATATCGGGATTTTTTAGGGAGTCCAGGGGCTGTCCAAAACCGGCCACAGGCAGGTAAATCACAAGGTAAATCAGCCTTCTCATTAGATTAAGTTACGATAATTTCGTCGAAGGAATTATAGAGAATGGGGGTTCTTATTACTGAGTCAAATGTTAACAACGTTCTGCTTCAGAAGTTCCGTGTATGGAACTGCACCGTATCCTGGTATCTCTATTTCGTTTTTGTATAATCAAATATATCCTCCACCCAGCGGCCATCTTTATCCTGGCGTTCAAGGATAACTTTCAGTTTATCCGGGCTGGTGCGATGAAAGGTTAAAGCAGTTTTTTTATCCGGTCTCTCGAATCGCGCCTTATCCGATTCAAGAAACATTAATGGGTACTCATAAGGTTTGTCTTTTTCCTCCCACCCTATGTTTCCCGGGCTAAAATGACGCAGCTTCATTACCGGCCCTGAATCTAATTGTTCAATAACAATAAATTCGTAAAAGACTACTTTACCATCCTTCACGCAACGGTAGGCACACATCATGGAATTACCCAGTGGTTCACTCCAGCTTTCCTCCATGTCCCCCCATGCGCTATGGGTTGTCCATTTCCCTGACATAAAAGAGAGGTCCTTTATATTTTTGGCCGGTACCTGGCTAAAACCCGTATTTATGATAAGTATTGAGATCAGAAATAAAAAACTCAGCTTCTTCATACCATGCATTTTAAAGGAATGGCTAAGATACCATATCAGGCCAGGTTACGGAAGGAAAAACTGGTTAGATTAACCCTGATTTATGTATGAGGGTGTGAGAATCTTTATGTAAACTTGAACAGAGCATTCTTTACAATTTAAAATTTAACCGATGAGACCCTATAAGGTTGGTTACAAAAATAAAATCGTTGTTGTGTTGGTCTGCCTGGCCTTTTATTCATGCGTTAACGACAAAAGCCAACAGATTGTCGACGAATGCATCGAAAAACATGGCGGCGCCGCTTATGAAACTTTGACAGTGGGTTTTGATTTTCGCGACAGGCATTATACAGTCCTGCGCAACAAGGGCAGCTTTACATACACACGGGAGTTTTCAGACTCTACGGGCAAAATCAGAGACGTTTTAGATAATACAGGTTTTGTGCGCTATCGCGATGGCAAGGCTGCAGAAATCACTGATGAACGGCGGAACGCCTTTACCAACTCAGTAAATGCCGTAATATATTTTGCCCTGCTTCCATTTGGCCTTAATGACGATGCTGTTAACAAAGAATGGATTGAACAAACAACCATTAAAGGGGAACCATACGATCTTATACGGATTACCTTTGATCCTCACGGGGGCGGCAAAGATCATCAGGATGAATTTCTTTACTGGATACATCAGGAAAACACCACCCTGGATTACATGGCTTATAGCTATGAAGTGGATGGTGGGGGATTGCGTTTCCGGGAAGCGATAAATCCCCGACAGGTAGGGGGAATCCTATTCCAGGATTATATTAACTACCAACCTGAGGATGAGCGTATTCCGCTGCGACAGGTGCAATCTTTATTTACCACTGGAAAATTGAAAAAGCTATCAGAAATAAAACTGGAAAATCTTCAAGTCACAAACCTTAATGAATAAGCCCTGAAGCGCTCAGGCCAAAGGAACGGTTTATCGAATCGTTATATGCCTATTTCTTGTTTAATTTTACGGGGTAATTTCGAGGCCACCAACCCATAGGCTGTGGGTATGTATGATTCCCATTCCTTCTTTGAAAGTCTTTTAATATCATCCATCCATACCCACTTGTATCTTGCCAGATAAGGGGCCGGCATAAAACCTTCCCTGGATGATATCTCATCAAAGCTCTCTTCAGAAACTTTGATGGAAGCCGGGCACGGAACATGATCGGGTGCAGTGACCAGAAACATTTTCCCGCCAACGTTAAAACACAAATGGTCATCCCATTTGATATCTTCGGTAACGCCTTTAAATCGCTTGCAGATAGTCTGAATATCTTCAATGGTCATAGGAAATACTTTTAGAAACAAATGCACCGCTGCTGGATGTACTCACGCCATTGACACGTTCCCTATACAATGGAGGAGTTCTTTTATTGCCCTGGTGTTGCCTATTGAATCTCCTGCAAAAGTTTTACCAGCGGCCCGACGGCAGACCATTGTGGATTGTGGTCAGCACTCATTTCAAGCACTTTCCACCCGCGTTCTTTTGCGCGGGCCGCAGCACTGGCAAAGTTATCTTCCGAGGCTTTTTTTCCTCTGTCAACGGTAAGGATATACGTAGAAGGAATTTTTTTTACTTTTTCGTTCCTTATTACGATAGGCTCTGTAAATGTTTTCAACGGGTGTGGAACATCTTTAGGAGGTTTTTGATCGTCCTTAACCCATGGCGGAACAAGATAGTCTCCCTGAATCATATTTTTCAGTCCAGTCCCCTGGGGATCCATAATACCCATGACACTTTCACCGTCATTAGGTAGGATGGCATCCAGGTAAACCAATCTGCGGATACGTTCCGGAACCTTGTCGGCAACCCCTGTAATGACCATACCCCCGTAACTATGTCCGACAAGAATAATTTCGCGCAGGTCCTCAAACAAAATCATGTTCACCACATCCTGAATGTGGGTGCTTAAGTTTATATCCGGCGAAGCGAGATGTACCCGTTCGCCCTGGCCTGTCAAGGATGGCCGGTAGACAATGCTGCCCTGAACGGTCATGAGAGAATCCACTTTTCGAAAGGCCCAACTTCCTCCCCAGGCACCGTGTACAATAACATACACCGGCTTTTTTTTCGCTTCATCAACTTGCGCTTCAGCCAAAGGCGCCATAAAGACCGCCATCAAGAATGTGAGTAGTAATTTGTGACCGGAAAAATAAAAGAGTTTTAAATTCATAGCCGTTGGGTTTCCGCCGTTAAAATGCTCAAAATTATGTAAGAAATAATGCCCATCATACAACTGGATTGGTACACAATTTTATCAATTTGCAATAAGCGCTGGCTGGCCTCTATGGAATTGGTTTTGGTGTGATGCATACCCATACGAACCCCCCATGCCCGATTTCACTTTAAGTAAAGTATAACGAAGCAGTATGGCAGACGAATCGATATTGAGTGAAAAACTGCACTGGTATAAAGATGCAATAATTTACGAAGTTCATATAAAAGCGTTCAGGGATGGCAATGGAGACGGAATTGGTGATTTTAAAGGGCTGCTTCAAAAGCTTGACTATCTCCAGAATCTTGGCGTTACCACAATATGGCTGCTTCCCTTCTACCCGTCACCTTTGCGGGATGACGGCTATGACATTGCCGATTATTACAGTATCAACCCTGCCTACGGCGACATACCCCAGTTTCAGGAATTATTGAAAGATGCTCATTCCCGAAATCTGAAAGTGATCACTGAACTGGTAATAAATCACACGTCTGATCAGCATCCCTGGTTTCAAAGAGCACGGAAAGCACCCAAAGATTCTGACGAACGAAACTTTTACGTCTGGACTGATGATCCGACCCAGTACAAGGATGTTCGTATTATATTTCAGGATTATGAAAAGTCTAACTGGACATGGGATTCAGAAGCACAGCAATATTACTGGCACCGGTTTTTCCACCATCAACCTGATCTGAATTATGATAATCCCCGTGTGCAGGACGAAGTATTCAAGATCATTGACTTCTGGTGCAAGATGGGCGTGGATGGGTTTCGTCTCGACGCAGTGCCTTACCTTTTCGAAAGAGAAGGCACCAATGGAGAGAATTTGCCTGAAACCCATACCTTTTTAAAAAGATTGAGAAAACATGTTGACATTAATTTTCCTGGAACATTACTGCTCGCGGAAGCTAACATGTGGCCGGAGGATTCCGCATCCTATTTCGGCGATGGAGATGAATGCCAGATGAATTATCATTTTCCGGTTATGCCGAGAATGTTTATGGCTTTGCAAACGGAGGACCGTTATCCCATTACTGATATCTTCGATCAAACACCCGCCATCCCGGATTCCTGTCAGTGGGCTATTTTCCTTCGCAACCACGATGAGCTGACCCTTGAAATGGTGACAGACGAAGAGCGGGATTATATGTATAAGGTATATGTAAAGGATCCCAAGGCCAGGATAAACCTGGGCATTCGCCACCGACTCGCTCCGCTGATGGCGAATAACAGAAAAAAAATAGAGCTGCTTAATTACCTGCCTTTTTCTCTTCCCGGTACGCCTGTGTTGTACTACGGAGAGGAGATCGGGATGGGCGACAATTTTTACCTGGGAGACCGCGATGGTGTCAGAACTCCCATGCAATGGTCATCTGACAGAAATGCAGGATTTTCAGAAGCCAACCCACATAAACTTTATCTTCCGGTAATACTGGATCCTGAATATCACTATGAAGCCATTAATGTGGAAATCCAAAGCTGGAATACCTCGTCGCTTCTGTGGTGGATGAAAAGACTGATCAATAAACGCAAGCAATACAAAGCGTTCGGCCGTGGGGATATGAAATTTATCGCCTGTGAAAATCCGAAAATTCTTGCTTTCACCCGGACTTTTGATGACGAAAGCATGCTGGTGGTCGTGAATCTTTCCCGCTATACCCAGCCTGTCGAGCTTGACCTCAGCGCATTTAATGGTTACAATCCCGTAGAAGTTTTTAGTAAAAATAAATTTCCGGCCATTAAAAATGAGACCCTTTATTTCTTAACCTTAGGCGGCCATGATTGCCAGTGGTTTCTTCTTGAGCAGACGCAATCTATGTTATCTGAAAATAAAACGTTGCATACATTGGATCTTAACTCCTGGGAGGAAATCGTTAAAGGCGAAATCGTTGGCAAGCTGGAGAGCAGGATTTTCCCCGACTATATGATGCAACTTCGCTGGTTTGGAGGCAAGGGGCGTGTGATCGAGCATATGCACATCGTTCATCATGCCGTCATTCCTTTACCTGTGAACAGCGCTGTTTTTTTCCTGATTGAAGTTACTTATCAGAGCGGTCTTCCTGACATTTATCAACTTCCCGTAGCTTTTGCGGCTCAGTCAACTGCCCTGAGCCTTCAAAATTCCTCCCCTAAATCTGTTATTGCCAAACTGAAACTTAATGGCATAGAAGGCATTTTATATGATGCTTTGTATGGAACAGAACTACAGGAAGTGTTGCTTAATCACATGGCAGGCAATCACGTTATTAGACTTCAGAACAGTCAGCTTGTATTCTCATCCAACGACATGATAAGAAATCATATCGATGAAAAAGAGAAAATTAAACCAAGGGTGCTTTCAGGGGAACAAAGCAATACATCGATAACGTATGGCAAACGTTTTTTTCTAAAAATATTCCGCAAAGTGGACAGGGCAATAAACCCAGATCTCGAAATCACTAAATACCTTACTGAAAACACTGCCTTCAAACATATCCCCGCATTCATTGGCGCTATTGAATGGAAGTATGAAAAAGATTCGCTTGTAATGGGCATGATGCAGGAAATGGTGGAGAGCAGTGGTGATGCCTGGGTGACCATGCTGGACCGCCTGAATGATTTTAACGAATCAATATTGGTGAGAAATTCTCTTGCCCCTACTGAGGAAAAAGTTGGGACATTGATTGAACCAGTATCCTATGAACAGATACCGGAAGAATTTAAAGAACTGATTGAAGGGTCTGTAGCGGAGCAAGCACGGCTGTTGGGTGTACGAACAGGCGAGATGCATCTTGCGCTTGCCTCCGGAACCGCCTTCCCGGATTTTAAACCGGAGGAATATTCACTTCATTATCAACGCTCTCTCTTTGCCGGGTTGCAATCGCTTGTCAGAGGCACTTTCCTTAATCAGAGCAAGAACCTCAAAAAGCTTTCTCCGGAAGTGCAGAAGGAGGCGGAAGAAGTTATGGCAATGAAGGATCAGATACTGGAAGTGCTTCGACGGATCTACAAAAAGAAAATAGACGTAACCAAAATCCGTATTCATGGTGACTATCATCTGGGACAAGTTCTCTTTACAGGGAAAGATTTCGTGCTTACAGATTTTGAGGGTGAACCTGCCAGGAGTTACAGTGAACGAAGATTAAAAAGATCTCCTTTGCGGGATGTAGCCGGCATGATCAGGTCTTTTCATTATGCTGCTTACGGAAGTTTGTTCCTGGATAGTAATATCCGAAAAGAAGATTTTAGTAGACTGATGCCTTTTCTAGAAAACTGGTATCACTATGTAAGTGGATTTTTCATGAAAGCATATCTTGAAACCGTTAAAGGCAGCGGTTTCATTCCGAAAAACAAGGAGGATTTGGAAACATTAATGAATACCTTCCTCCTGGAAAAAGCGATATACGAATTAAACTACGAACTCAATAACCGCCCTGACTGGGTAATGATCCCTCTGCGAGGAATAAAAGCCATCATGAAAAAAGGTGAGCTTGAAGAAGTGCTGCTATCGTCGTGATCATTTGTCACGCGTGGATACCTCGCCTTTTAGAATCTGCCATCTCGCGCGGAAATAATAATAGCCCGCTTTTTACAAGGTTGTTTCCAATAAACTTTGGAGTTTGGGCAGAATTTCAACATCCCACTGCTGGGCGGCAGTTTCTGCGCGAGACTCATCGCCTTCAAAATGTTCCAGCGTCGTCAACAACTTCGTTTTATTCCCGTAAGGGATCAACTCGTGGGTAATGAAAATATTACCGTCCCGTGAAATATCTCCGTCAGCAAGTCTGTCAAACCCGGAATATTTTAATAAACGGCCAGGTACGATGTCGATAATTTCACCTGATTCATCAAGCTCCCTGCCATTATTACTTCCGCTCCACCGCAAGCTGCTTCCGCGTTTCCAATCACTCGTTACCTCGCAATTATACATATATTGACTTGTCATCCCGGGGTGTGTCAAGGCTTCCCAAACTCTTGCAGGTGATGCGTTCAGCACGACACTCCTGGCTACAACCAAATCATTTACCATAATTTTTTCACTAATCAAGTTTACTCCTTTGTGTGAATATGATCCTCATGGTCTTTATAATCCCCATTTGAACCTCCGGTGGTTTCATCGATACGAACGCGCTCTTCCCACGACGGGCCATGGGAAATAGAATCACGACCATCGGCGTCGTCACTAGGTGTCATTTTTTTGTGCATGGTCCCTGCCAAGGCACCATCAGGCATCAAATTGCTCATTGCGGCATACAACTTATTCTTAAATCCTGATACTACCCGGCTTTCACCACGCATCAATGCATCAAACCCATCCTGCGCAACGCTATCCGGTTTAGATAATTCCTCTTCACGATAGGTAGTAGAATCTTCTGCACCGGCTTTATGAAAAAAATCTGTGTCTGCGGCTCCTGGTAACAACGCGGTGACGGTAACTTTCGTTTCCTTCAATTCTTTTATTAACCCCTCTGTAAAACTGATTACAAATGCCTTAGTGGCAGCATAAACAGCCATCAATGGTGTTGGATATTTCCCCAGCAATGATGCCACCTGCAGGATTCTCCCCTCATTCCGCGCAACCATGTCTTTCAGAAATAATTTTGTGAGGCTAACCAGTGAAGTAATATTCAACTGAATCATATCAACATCACGTGCCAGGTCATACTCTACAAAATTTCCATGCTCACCTTGTCCTGCATCGTTCACGAGAACATCGACTATGATATTTTTCGATTTTAGCTCGGCATAAATTTCCTCCGCCGAGGAGGGTTTGAACAGGTCCTTCCTAATGGTTAAAACTTCGATCAGATAAGTTTGTGTGAGATCGTTTGATATTTCCACAAGTTTGTCTTCTGCGCGCGCAACAAGTACAAGATTATATCCGTTCTGCGCAAATATTTTAGCGAATTCAAAACCAAATCCACTGCTGGCGCCTGTAATGAGGGCATATTTATTATGGTTTGACATATACTTATTTTTTAAAATTAAAAAATCTAAATTCCGATTGATCGGTCGAAGAATCAAAAAATCATGCCCCGTAAATAGCAGCTACTAATTATATAACCAACCGGCTTTCCCGCATAAAAACAATAAAGGATATTTTCATAGTAAGTCAACAGCCTGAAAAGATTTTTAGTTTTGCCGGGCCAACCGTAATTTAACGGGATGTTGGGATCTAATATTTCAATTAAATGCGTTCATTCTTCAGATTCTTACTTCTTAAACCTATTCTATGGCTGGTTAACCATTTCACTTCGGATCCGGATCGAAACCGTATTTTTTCCGCTTTGTCCAAACTGAAGAATGCCCTGGAAGATGACCCCGGAAAAAAAGGCTTTGTCATTCCATTTGACTGTAACGTAAACCGCTTTATTATTTTTTCAGACCAGCACAGAGGCTGCAGGAATGGTGCTGATGATTTTATGCTGGCCGAGAAGAACTACCTAAAAGCATTAACATACTATGAGGAACAAAATTTTCATTTGATAAGCCTCGGTGATTGCGAAGAGTTATGGGAAAATACCATACTACAGGTGATTAAATTTAATCAGGCTTCATTTGACCTGGAGAAAAAATTTGTGAAGCGAAATGCCTTTACAAAAATATTTGGAAACCATGACCTCGATTGGGAAATTGACCCATTGGCGCCTGGCTATCTTAAGAAAATGTACGATGTTCCCATTTCTGTGCTGGAAGGTGTGATCTTGCAAACCCATGTAGCAGATCAGTCATTAAAAATATTTTGCACCCATGGGCACCAGGGGGACTTACAAAGTGATGGTAACTGGTTCAGCAAACTCTTTGTCACGAAGATCTGGGCGCCGTTACAGGCATATTTACGCATTAATCCGAATACACCAGCATTCGATAATCAGTTAAAAACCAAACATAATCGAATGATGTACGAATGGTCAAGCCAACAAAAAAACTTACTTCTTATTACGGGACACACCCATCAGCCTGTTTTTGAGTCACTCACCCATTTTGAACGGCTTCAATGGAAACACAACCGTGCCCTATATGAACACAATCCGCTATGGGCGCGAGCCCTGGAAGACGAAATGCAATGGAGGAGTATTGATAATCACCTTTCGGAGGATTATCTAAACATGAAGAATACCTATTTCAATACCGGATGCTGTTGTTTTGATGATGGGGATATAACGGGAATTGAAATTGCCGAGGGATCTATCAGATTGATTAAATGGGAAGAAAAGGATGAGACAATTGAAAGAATTGTGTTGGAAGAAAAAACAATCGAAAACCTGATCCATGAACTGAATAAGTCTCCCAGCAGAGATTTTAAAGCCTGAATTTGGCTGTACGGCGCAAATGGGTTTTGAATATTTATATTTTGTGTTAGGGTGCTGAGGTGTTAATGTGTTAATGTGTTAATGTGTTAATGTGTTAATGTGTTAATGTGTTAATGTGTTAATGTGTTAATTATCATTATTTTGTGTTAAGGTGCTCAGGTGTTACCGTATTGATGTTGCTTAGTTGACCGCTTATAGGGAAATTCAGACGGGCCTTCATTCTCTGTGACCTCTGACACACGTCAAGCGCTACACTTCATAATTCATATCTCAACCAATTGTTCCCCTACAAAAAATAAAAACATTTCTTTGTGATTTCTGTGATATGGATTTAAAGTCTCTTTTAGGACTTAGAATTGGCAGCCAACATAACCGGAATTGTTGATAAGCCAATAATTCTTACAAGGGGTAGGACATTATTTGGCAATTGAATACCTTACCAGATATTCATCAACATAAACCCCACATGTATGGATGTTCAAAGAGTAGACATGTTTCTCATGACCAATGCCAGGTATTTTGAAGGTCATCAAATTCCTATCATACGCGATAGACTTTTAGCGATGGACGATTCACGTTTTCTCCAGGCGCAAACCCTGAACCTGAAAGATCCAACCACGATGCTTATTATTTCATTAGTAGCAGGAGGTTTTGCGGTTGACCGATTTATGGTAGGAGATGTCGGGTTGGGCGTGGCCAAACTGCTCACCTGTGGCGGTCTTGGAATATGGGCCATCGTAGACTGGTTCATTATTATGGGCCGGGCACGTGAGGTGAACGCCGAACAGTTCTTCAACAAAATGATCTAAGTCCGCACCATGCATTCCGGCAAAAGACTGTATTGGACACTGGCTCTGCTGTCAGTGGGCGGATATGCCTGGATCGCCTTTCAGGTCTTCGCCACACACGCTCACGTGGAAGGACTTACCCTTTGTTTATTTAAAAATGTCACAGGTTTTCCGTGTCCTTCCTGTGGGGTAACCAGGTCGTTGTTGATGTTCATCTCGGCAGATTTTCAAAAAGGATTTCTGCTTAATCCATTGGGATTAATTGTAGGGGTTGCTATGCTAATAGTTCCCCTTTGGATGATCATGGATGGGCTGATGCATAAAAAAACATTTGCCGAATTTTTTTTTAGCACCGAACAAAAATTTAAAACAAAAAAAATATTTTACATACCCGCACTGACTTTAATATTATTAAACTGGTGCTGGAATATTATGAAGGACTTAACATAAAAAGACCTTAACCATGTCAGAAACAACCTCCTTTACTTATCAACCTGATGATTTTGAAGCCGAAAAAGCCTCCAACAGTTACTTGATGTCTGTTGTTGCTGTTATAGCCGGCCTTCCGCTTCCGATCATTAACCTGCTGGCTACCGCTATTTTTTATTTCGGAAACCGCAAGGGTTCGTATTTTGTCCGATGGCACTGCACCCAAGCCTTGTTATCACAGCTCACCGTTCTAGTCATGAACAGTGCTGGATTCTACTGGACATTATCCATTATTTTCGGGGATAAAACAGTGAATAACAATTACATCGCTTATATGATCACGATCGTTCTGTTCAATCTGGGAGAATTCATTGTTACTATCTACGCAGCCATTCAAACACGAAAAGGCCGACATGTTGAATTTTGGTTTTTTGGTCCTCTTACCGAAACAATCTGTAAACGCTGAGCGCCATGACAGAAAAAATCACCACACAATTTGCTATTATGATAGTTTCCTTTTTTGCGGTCTGGCTTGCGCTTAGCCAGATCAGCTTCGTAAAGGAATCGGATATCCGTGCATTTGCGAAGGAGAATGAAAAAAAACTCGGGCAATTTATTCTGGATGCCATTACCTCAACGAATGAAAAAATAGAAAATCAAAAAATCAATGCGGTAATAGACTCTATTTTAGTAAGAATTTGCAATACTAAAACCATCGATTGCAAAAAGATTAAAATCCATGTTATTCGCAGCAGTGATATTAATGCCTTTGCACTGCCCGACAACCATATGGTAATTTTTACAGGTCTGATTGAATATGCTGATAATGCCGAAGAAGTGGCCGGTGTGATGGCCCACGAGATCGGTCATATGGAAAAGAACCACGTCATGAAGAAGCTTATCAAAGAAGTGGGTATTGAGATGCTTTTTGCGATGGCCGGAGGCGATGCTGGTTTTGAAATAGCCAGGCAGACGGGAAAAGTTTTATCTTCCAGCGCTTTTGACCGAAAGCAGGAAACAGAAGCTGACGAATATGCTATAGCAAGCATGGCCCATTCCAACATTGATCCCCAACATCTCAGCAATCTTTTCTTCAGGCTCTCCCAAAAAATTAACTTTCCGGAAGAGCTTGCCTGGATCAGTACCCATCCGGATTCAAAATCGCGTGCCGCAGAAATTATCAAGAAGAAAAAAGAATACGCCTTTCACACGGACAATATTATCAGTACTGGCTGGAGTGAAGTAAAGAACATGTTGCAGCATACGGCTGAAAATATAACGGAACGGAAAAATTTGGAACAGTAAAGTTCTTATACTGGCATCTTCACTCATGCCTGAATTTTATATTTCTCAGCTTTTCAGTAAGACCCTGCCATTCTATTACCGGTAACAAATCTGTGTATACGGACAAAATTTGCAATTATCCAACTCTGTCGTCTGATCAAATGGCTGACCGGGATCAAACAACTCATCAAGAAGATCTTTTAAACGACTTGTAAACTCCGGAAAAAGTTCTTCAACGTCATCTACGCTCTGTTTGCCTACTTTCAATCCAAAAGTAAAGCCTTCATCGAAAACGTTCATGCGATTAATAAGACCGGGGACAACCCTTTGAGAAACCGCGGCTTCGCCTGAATGGGCACTTGAACTTTCTGCGGGAAGCGAGTTGACATATAACAAGGCATACAACAAAGTCTGGAATGCCGCTTTATTGCGTCGGCCTTGCCTCGCGAACAATGAGCCAACGCTTTCGAAATCCAGTTCATCTTTCCCGGTTTTATAATCAATGATACGCAAGAGATTTCCCTTCCGATCCACGCGATCAATTTTGCCCGCAAGAACAACTTTATAGGGAGATCGATCAATCTTGACAGTGTAGGTCAATCCGCCTTGTTCTATTGCTTCCATGGTGAAGGGCGCATACGCCTCATCAATGTCAACGATCTTTTTGGCGAAACGCTTCACTACTTCCTTTACAACAAGACGCTGACCCGCATAAGCCACTTTTTTATCGGGATCAAGTTTATAGGTTTTAATAAAAACCTGATCAATTAAGGCATCTATTTTCTGGCCCGCATTTTTAAAGTCTCCCTTTTCTACCAGTTTGTTTTTCTTACTGTCCAAAACGTCTTTATAATACCCCTCCATAACAAGGTGTAAGAAGTTTCCCAGCACGCGGGCGTCCAATTCCTCCTCCACTTCATTTGGTTCCTTGACTTTGGCTACATATCTAAGATAAAACTTCAGCCTGCATTCTATATAACTGTTAAGTGCCGAAGGAGAAATTCCCGTAAAATAGGCATTGCCCTCATTTAGCTTTTCGAGATTTTTGAGCACTTCATCATTTTTGAGAATAACAACGGGTGAAATACCCCTGGGTTGAATGGGATTATGCAAAACTTGTCTGTTTACGCGCATTCCGGATTCAAATAATAACTGCTGGAGGTAACGGCTCATTTCTCCCTGACCCAACACATCCGTTTCAGAATTATAAAACAGAAAAATATTTTCAGCCCGTTGGAGCGTCCGATAAAAAAGATAGGAATACATGGCATCGTGATGGGCGAGCGTAGGCATGCCATATGCTTTGCGGATGTTATGGGGAATATAAGAACCTTTCCCGCTATTGGAAGGAAATGCACCCTCATTTAACGAAAGAATAAAGACATTTTTAAAATCAAGATTACGCGTCTCTAAAACACCCATGACCTGTAAACCTTTTAGTGGTTCGCCACGAAATGGAATTTTCTGCATGCGTATCAGTTGTCGGAATAAACGCAGGAATAATTTAATACCAGACACATCAGGGTCATTCACTGCTATGCGGGTATCGCCATCATCATCATGATGTTCGGTCAACACACTTTCCAAACGATTAAAGAATTTCAGGAAATGAAAAGCATATTCTTTGTCGAAATCTGTAATGAATGGCGATGCGCCGATTTCCTGTATGATGGATTTTATATAAACGATCAGCGCCATACCGATGGGTCCGGAAGCCTTCCGGACTTCAACGAAAATCAATCGGTGCAGGGGAACTTCCGTCGCCAGATAACTTTTTGGAATATGAACCCAGTTGTGTTTCAGAATTTCTTTTCGCTTTCCGCTGACAGAGACGGGATCTGCAGCCACTACATAGGGATGCCCTAATATCCCCAAAACCTGACGGTGATTGAAGTGATCACTTTTTCGTGTTATCTGAAGATCAATCAAAAGCTCAATAAAATTAAACAAAGGAGTGCTCGTCAGCGGAAAGCCCATAGTAACGTTCAATTTCTCCACCGAAGAAGATACTCCGTACAATACAGGCATGAGTAATTTTTCATCCGGTAATACAATAAGCGTTTCTTCGGGATTAATGCCCTTTGCTATCTGATCTTTCAAAACCTGGGCCATGAGTTTTGCCTGGCCCACAGGTTGCGCGGCACCGTATAATTGAATCTCTTTTCCCGATAAAATCTTTTCCTGAAAATGGGCCGGGATATCCTGATGGAAAGTTTTGCCTAACACCGGCCGTGTCTGATATTCTCTGAAAAATTTACCCGCTTCCTGCACCTCATTGTTAACATAGTAGGCATCCATATCCCAGAAAACCTGAGCGTTGTGTTTTTCAACAAAAAAAGTAATAATTTTTTCCTCCACAGCGGTGAGCGCATTAAACCCGGCAAATACGAGCGCTCTTCCCTTGGTTAGCTGGTCTGTTTTAGGATGGGTGGGCAATTGCTCACTTACGATCCTATGGAGCATGCCCTCATAGGCCAGCCCTCGTGAAATAAGATCGGATTTAAATTGATCGTATACCTCCGTCAGCCTTCTCCAAACCTGCAGAAAACGTCTTTTGTTCACAGATTGATTTTCATCAAAATTTCCCCAGAAATTTTTTAGAAATTCCTTTTGCTCATCAGTTAAAAAATCAAATGTTGCATCAAGCTCTTTCTGATGACTGAGGTCTTTGAATAGTTGGGACGAGGAAATCAGGTACTTATCCACTTCTTCGAAATCCCCGAGCAACATCTCCCCCCAGAAGTAGAACTGAGCCAACTCCCTGATGACGCCTTCCTCCGGAGATGCGGAACGAGATACCGATCTGTAAGCCCTAAAAAGTAAGGAAATCAAGGTTAATTTATCGGGAACCTGCAAACTTGAAAACCCGGAAATGAAATCTTCAATGGTTAAAATGTTCGGAGCAAAAACGGGTTTTGAAAGAAGTGCGCTGACGTGCTTCCGGAAATACAAAGCCGCTCTTCGGTTAGGAAAAATAATCGTTACATCCTCCAGCCTCGGATGTTGTTGATAAATCTTTTCAGCAATTTCCTGCAGAAACGTTTTCATTTTACTCCATTATAATCCCAGATCAAGTTGATCTTTATGCTTAGCTTTCTGAATCAATCTGGACTTTGTCCCCGTTTTCAATTCTACAATTTCGATGTCACGCAGGTACAAAAGGTATCCCTTAACATCCGGAAAGTTCATTTGACGAAGGACCTCGATGTATTGC
>JAYSOP010000773.1:0-10886 GCA_043722905.1 Chryseolinea sp. | reverse complement strand
TTATTAATTACGGGGCTGCCATACGTGGAATGATACTTATAATTAAAACCTGTTATTTTGTAAGAGGCCGGATCAGCGGCCGTCTCTTTGTTTACTGGCATGGTGTATTCTATTTCGAATCCATCGGGCATAGCTTTCACCGTTTTCATTTCGAAAGGCAGTTCTCCCGTCCAGGCTACACGCTGCAGGCTAAATAATTGCCTTCCGGTAGAAGACCATCCCCGGCTTGTCATTCCTACAAACAACGATCCGTCATTACCCCAGGAAAACCTTAAGATACCGGAAGAGAATCCTTCGCGGAAAGGAAACACAACTCCCTGGTACTCGCCCTTTACTTTTTCCAAAGCAACCCGCATAATTTTGCTTTGACCCTGATCTCCCACCAGAAGTTGGTTTTCGAAAGGCCCGAATTTTCCCATCGTCTGGTTGAATATCAATCCGGAAGTGGAGATTCCCAGGATTCCGTGGGGAAGCCATATCGCAGGGGCTTTGATGCCGGGAACTTCTTTGGCTACATCATACAAGGGCCTTCCTGTACTTGGAATATCTTCAGGACGTAATTTTACCGGAGACCCGGGCAGATCAGACCACCGCAGACTCTCGGCATTCCCCGCAAAGTCGCCCTTCTCCAGGTGAGTTATCCTGCCGGAGCCTACCCAATCTCCCTGATTCTCGGTGTAGAAAATATCGCCCTCGGGACTGCGTACATATCCCGCAGGTGACCGCAACCCGGAGGCTACTGGTGACATCTCGCCTTCGGGTGTTATTTCGAGCATCCATCCCCTCCAGGGCACAAGGCTGACACCATGTCCCAGGCTATTGTTCCATCCCAGGTTTAGTGTCACCAGCATGTTGCCATTGGGTAGAAACATAGGCCCATAAGAGTATTCATGGTAATTTCCGGATAAAGGCCAGGCGTAAATCTTGTCGTAAGAATCAGCCTTGCCATCATGATCTGTGTCGCGCAAGCGGGTAACCTCGCTGCGCTGTGTTACAAAAATATCGCCATCTCTATAAGCCAGTCCGAGGGGTTCATGAAGTCCATAAGCAAATTTTTTGAAGACCGGTCGTTCAAAACCGGTAACGTAGGGGTTGGAAATGGTCCATACTTCCCCTCTTCGGGTACATACCGCGAGGCTGCCATCGGGCAAGGTTGCCATGCCTCCCACCTCCAGAATGATATCTTCTGGAACGGGCACTGAATATATTTTATAGAAATCATCCTCGGTAAGTGACGCTGCTTTTACATCCGGTTTATCCTGCGTCAACGCAGTTAAGGAACTGAAGAGAAAGAATATTGCGGTGAGTGCACGTGGTAATATCGGTTTAGAAGATGATACGTTCATGTGAAATTTATGAGAGAATGTTTACCAAATAATGGAATAGGTTATCGATCCTGCGTTGTCTGCTATGCCAATGGGCAACAGCAGCTCGTTGGTGTTCGAAGAATTTTTTCGGATCACAGGTTGTTGTTTTCCTGCAAACTCGATAAAAAACGCTTTGTTAACGGAGTATAAACCGTTCGGCATTTTAATGATATCGTTTCCTTCTGCTACCAGGCACCAGAGTATTTTTCCGGTATCCTGTGTTTTAATGTTGATGCTGTGCTTTAATTTTTTCCCATCCGCGGAGCCTTCAAAAAAATCCCTGACTTGTGTACTGCCTATGGCGTATTTAAATACTGGCCGGCCAGCCTGATCTACATCATATCCAATATAATTATACTGGGCACTTGAGTCCGGCCATGCCTCATTTTTGTCCTGGAGAAAAGCTACCGAAGGTTTACCGGAAAAAGATATCACGCTACCCAGCGGAAGTGCCAATTGTGGTTCTCCGCGTCCATACCACATCTGAGTAGTCTCGGCAAAATCCCCTCTCCATAATTGTAAGAAACCCCCTGAGCTTAAGTCTACCGTGTAGTTTAGTTTACCTGGTTCACCCACCGACAGAACGTGTGTTTTTTTCTTTCCGTTATGATCGACAAAACTCCTTAACATGACGGGCTCTCCATTAACGGCCACCCTGATGGCGCCCACCGCGTCTAAAGTTTTGAATGCAGGATTCAGGGTAGTGTATGCAATGCCGGGCGCTTCGACAGCCAGAACAATATCGTCCGTAGGAACATACCAAAATTTCTGGCTTTTAAAATAGGATAGAACCCATGGATAGTCACCAGCTTCCAATTCAATAATGGTGGACCCAAATCCGGATTTACCACCATCGATCGCAAGCACCTTTTTGTTGTCCAAAAGAAATTCACCTCCGCCGTTTGGTCTGTCAGGATTAATGTCTGTAGGGATCCATTTAAGATTCAAATGAAAATAATAGCGCCCGGTTTTAGGAATATGCATGGTGCCTGTGATCTTTCCGGCAAAATAATCAGTGGTGTCGGTGCCCGTATGGGCAAGGGTATTGATGGACATTTCCTTCGTCGGAGAAAGCGACCTGAATGCTGACAAGGATTTGAATTTTCCTTCATAGGCAGCGATCTTAAGACCCGATAGGGTTACCTTTTCGAGACCATAAGCCTTGTACCGGATATTACGTATGGCTACGGGTCCATGATCACCTTGAATCATGAGCGGGCCGAGGGGTTTTTCATCCTGAAAAAAGGCTGCCCGGGTGGGGCCAGTGACTTCGACATTCTCATGGATGATTACTCCATTTTGAATAACTTTTATAAACCGCGCGTTTTCTGTTTTCAAACCTTTTTCATCGAACCTTGGTGCCCGGAAATAGATTTTAAAGTGTTGCCAAAGCCCGGGGGCTTTACTCACGTTTTGCGCGGGGGGATGCCCTTCAAAACCCTTTCGTCCTTCCGGCTTGGTATCGTCCCATCGCTCGTAGATTGCCCCGCAATCCTGGGACTTCGGATTCTTTACGCCCCAACTATCAAACAATTGAATTTCATACCGGCTTTGAAAATAAATTCCTGCATTGGAATTTTTATCCATCATAAAATCCAGTTCTATTTCAATATCGCCATGCTCCATCACGGTAAAAATATTGTCTTTATCTTTTCCTGATAGATCATTCACCAATATGCCGGTGCCGGGATTAATATTGGTTTTTCCGCCTTCTTTGAAATCGTAAAAAACGTCGGCGGCGATTTTCCAGTTCTTTCCGGCAGGCTTAAATTCGTTGAGGTTTTGGAGATTCACGCGAGTGAAGGGTATTTCATTATCCTGGGAGGAGACTGGATAATAAATGCCGACAAGCAGACATAAAGAAAAAGTATAAGGGAGCATGAAACTAGCTTTAAAAATATTTTTAATACAGATTATTTTTGACTGAAGAAGTAAAGATGAATAAAAAATCTCATAGCTCGGTGTGCCTGTGCAATTATTCTTCCAACCTTGATCGGCAGTTACAGTATTATCGAATATATCTGCGCGAGAGTGTTCAAAACAAGCTTATCATTTGGCAAATGGCCAGTGTTGTTGATCACAACCTTGCATCCAAAGAATTTCTTTCAGGTCACACGTTTCAAGAAAGCAGGTCAGATCTATTTCATTTGTAAAACGCCCAAATACAACAATCATTTTTCCCGACAAGAAAAGGTGGCTTGGCTCATGGCTTAAAGGGACGAGCTTTATTTTATCACCGCCATAAAATATGAAAACTTTAATGTTGAAATCAACGGGCGTTTACAGCGCTATTGATTTCTCCTGCTGATGCGGGATTTTATTGATTTTGGAGGGTTTTATTGGCATAATTTTTTTTGGTTGTTTGACTTAAAAAAAAACTGTGCGGTGCTGGGGCTTATTTGAGAGACCTATGATTCTAATATTGGGGCTTTCATTTAGGTGTTTGTGAAGTTTTTTACCGGATGGTGTTTTTATTTACTATTTCCTGCGTGAAAACCATACTCCTTTTTGGGAACAGGCCGTGTATATTATGAGTAAATCTGATAGGACAATTGAGAAGCAGAAATTAATAAAAAAATTCTTAAAAAAAGTACCTACCGGTATTTCGGGTCTGGATCAAATCACGGGAGGGGGCATACCAGAGGGTCGGCCGAGCCTGGTATGTGGGGGTACAGGTTGCGGTAAAACCTTGCTTTCGATAGAATTTTTAGTTCGGGGCGCCTTGATTTACAATGAGCCAGGCGTCTTTATGGCCTTTGAGGAAAAGGCGGAGGAGTTGACCGTGAATGTCTCCACGCTGGGGTTTGACCTGGAACAACTTCAGAAGGATAAGCTGATAAAAGTAGATTATGTTCACATTGATCGCTCGGAGATTGAGGAGACTGGCGAGTATGATCTGGGCGGGCTTTTCGTAAGACTGGGGTACGCCATAGATACGCTGCAGGCAAAAAGAGTGGTGCTGGATACGATTGAAAATATTTTTGCGGGATTAACGGATCAGCGGATCTTGCGATCTGAGCTTCGCCGATTATTTCAATGGTTAAAGGATAAAAAAGTTACCGCGATTATCACGGCTGAAAGGGGAGAAGGGCCGCTTACCCGGCACGGCCTTGAAGAATATGTTTCTGATTGCGTGATTCTTTTGGATCACAGGGTCGCCAATCAAATTTCAACCCGGATGTTACGGATTGTAAAATATAGAGGATCGATACACGGTACAAATGAGTATCCTTTTTTAATTGACAAAGATGGAATTTCTGTACTGCCGATAACATCTTCAAGGCTAGATACTGATGTTTCGACTGAAAGAGTACCCTCAGGTATACTTTCTCTGGATGAAATGCTGGAGGGAAACGGATTTTTCCGGGGCTCCAGTATTTTAGTTTCGGGCACCGCAGGCACGGGTAAAACCAGTATCGGTGCTTATTTTGCTCACGAAACCTGTAAAAGAAGAGAAAAATGTATCTTCTTTTCTTTTGAAGAGTCTCCGCAGCAAATTATCAGGAATATGCGATCCATTGGTATTGATCTGGCGGAACATGTTAAGAAAGGATTATTACTATTTCATGCGTCAAGGCCCACGACGTACGGGCTCGAAATGCATTTGGTTGCTATTCACAAAGTTATCAAACAATTTGGCCCTTCCACGATTGTCCTGGATCCGATCACCAACCTGGTGACTATGGGTTCAATCAGCGATGTAAAATCAATGTTGATCAGACTGATTGATTTTCTGCAGACCGAACAAATTACCGTGATGTTTACGGCCCTGACGCTAAGCTCAAATACCAGTGAACAAACCGATGAGGGAGTTTCATCAATTGTGGACGCCTGGTTATTGGTGAGGGACATCGAATCGAATGGTGAGCGGAACAGAGGCATGTATATAATGAAGTCAAGGGGAATGAAGCACTCAAACCAGGTGAGGGAATTTATTATTACCGATGAAGGATTAAGTCTGGTGGATGTATTCCTTGGCCCGGAGGGGGTACTGGTTGGGTCAGCCAGGGAAGAACGGCAATTAAGCGAAGTAACCGGAATTGCCTTAAAGTCTTACGCCACTGAACGAAAAGATAAGGAAATAGAGCGCAAGAAAAAGGTATTGGAATCCAAAATTGAAAGTCTTGCAGAGGAGTTTGAAACGGTAAAAGAAGATTTGAATAAGACCTACATTGAGGAAAGACTCAAGGCCGAAGTATTAGAGAAAAACAGGAACGAAATGACCCAGAAAAGGCTTGGCGGGAATTCACAAAAACCTTCACCCAAAAAGAAATGAAAAAGACTGCTGACGCTGAATATGAGTTAAGGTTGTACGTTGCTGGAAATACACCCAAATCCGCTACCGCTTTAGATAACCTGAAAAAATTTTGTGAAGAATATTTGAAGGGCAGATATAAGTTGGAGGTAGTTGATCTCCTGGTGCAACCTCAACTGGCGGAAGGTGATCAGATTCTTGCCATCCCTACATTAGTGAGAAAAGTACCCGTACCCATCCGTAAAATAATAGGTGATCTGTCAAATGAAGAGAAGGTATTAGTGGGATTGGACATCAGATCTGTAAAGCGGTAGTAATGGCAGGCACGAAGCGGGAGAATCGAGGGAGCGGAGACGAGCGGGTGACTATTTTAGAAGACGACTATGTTCTTAAATTATATGTGACCGGTGCAACACCTAATTCATTAAGAGCCATTACCAATATTAAAAATATTTGCGAAAAGTATTTGCAGGGTAAGTATAGGCTGGAAATTATTGACATTTATAAGCACCAGGAGCGAGCCTCCCGGGAACAAATCGTTGCATTACCGATGCTGATAAAACTTCAGCCACACCCTCAACGTAAAATGATCGGCGATCTTTCAAACACAACAAAAGTTCTAAATGCACTCAGTATTAAAAATTGATGATATGGAAACCGTAAGGCCATACAGCCAATTAGAAGAGGAAATTGACTTTTTGCGTCACCAATTGGAGGAAGCAAAAGAAACCATTGAGGCTATAAAAAATGGAGAAGTTGACGCCCTTGTAGTAAACGGAAAAAATGGTCATGAACTTTTTACTTTAACATCTGCTGACCATACCTACAGAATTTTTATTGAAAAGATGACCGAAGGGGCCGTAACTTTAAATACCTCAGGGGTCATTATTTATAGCAACACAAGTTTTGCTGCAATGGTAGGTGAATCTTCCGCACAGGTTGTTTCCGAACCATTTGAGACGTTTGTTTCGCCCGCCGATATAAACACTTTTCGTTTCCTGATAAGAGAAGGGTGGCACAACGATGTCAAGGGTGAGATTGCCCTTACAAAAAATAACACGATCATTCCAGTTCAATTATCCATTACGACATTAAAAATGAGTGATGCTGATACGTTGAGTATCATTGTTACCGATCTGACGAATCAAAAGGAAAGTCTTCAACAATTAAAGCTGAAAAATGAAGAATTGGCCACTATGAACCTGGCACTTGAATCCAGCAACCATGATCTGCAGCAATTTGCTTCGGTGGCATCTCATGATCTTCAGGAGCCCTTGCGTAAAATACAGATCTTTTCCCACCTGCTTCGGGAGAAATTTCATGGCGAATTTACTGAAACGCCCAGGCAATACATTGACAAGATTACCTCTGCCGCCATCAGGATGAAAGCTTTAATCGTTGACATACTTAATTATTCCAGGCTATCTGCAAAAGATAATCCATTTGAAAAGACGAACATTAAAGCCCTGATTCTCGAGTTACTCGAAGATCTTGAATTTACCATCATTGATAGAAATGCCAGGGTGACCGTCAGTGACATACCCGAGATTGAAGTAAACAAGGGACAGATGCGTCAGCTACTTCAGAACATGATCAGCAATGCGCTTAAATTCAGTAAGAAGGATTGTGACCCCTGTATTGAAATCTTTCATGAAATTGGCGGTTCAAAGAATGACTCGTCAGAAAAAATTTGTCACCTTCATATCAGAGACAATGGAATTGGATTTGATAAGAAACATGCCAGAACCATTTTCAATTTATTCGAAAAACTTCATTCGAAGGATGATTATGAAGGCACGGGAATAGGGCTAGCCATAGCAAAGAAGATTGTTGAAAAACACCGCGGCAATATACAGGTCTTCAGCAGTTTGGGTGTTGGAACGGAATTTGTTATTAGCTTGCCACTGGTGCAAAAAAGTGCTGGTAAATAGCGTGCATACATTCAAGGAAATTAAAACGGTTTTGTTCGCCGACGATGATGCGGATGAAAGATCTTTGTTTGAAAATATTTATCAAAACCGCAAAGATATTTTTTTACTGCCGAGTTTGCTGAACGGCTCTGATGTTGTTAATAAACTTAGTACCCTTGATGATAACGAGCTGCCCGACCTGATTATCCTTGACCAGAACATGCCCCTGATGACCGGAAAGCAAACCCTTTCTTTTATCAAATCCAATGAAAGGCTGGCCAGAATTCCTGTGTGCATTTGCTCTACCTATGCCGATCATCAGTTAGTGGAAGATTGTGTCAGACTGGGGGCCTATAAGGTGTCCAGCAAACCCATCACTGATGCTGAGTATCAGATAATGATGGACAGTTTTCTTAATTTCTTTGACGGAGTTTAATTTTTTGATAAGATTTAAAACTTGCGTTTGAATGGGCTGATACTGATTGGCTTATTTGCCGATAATTTAAAATATCGGCTATCATGCCAATAAATTTGTTTTTATTTTTTTTACGTCAATACTTTATTCCAAGGACCCCTCCATTTAGGCACGTTCCTATTTTTGTAGCTTCGTATGATGCTGTCGGGGGTGAAAAATTCCTATATTTCAGGTAATTTGCAAATGCTTAAGAAGGTTTCGATTTTTTGATTTGTGCTACGGCAAAACTTTTCTGGTTCGAAATCAGGTGGTCGGCTGTGTTGAGCATACTGGAATTTTAGGCGGACAACCGTTTTCGGCTTAGTAGTCCGTCTGTGGTTTTTCACAGATTAATATTGATATTAGATAAAAGTATTGAACCATCCCCTGCATATTGAATAAATGCCTTTATGACTGTTAAAAAATTACTTTTCACGCCGGGTCCTCTCACCACCTCATTGACTGTTAAGCAGGCTTCAATGGAGGATATGGGTTCGCGGGACTCTGCTTTTATAGATTGTGTAGGGGAGATCCGGGAAGGATTGCTTGAACTGGCACAGGTTTCCAAACGGGAGGGATATGAATGTGTTTTGATTCAGGGGTCCGGTACGTTCGCCATTGAAAGTGTTATCAGCAGCGTCATTGGAAAGACTGACGTGTTGCTCGTATTAGCCAACGGCGCATATGGAGAGCGAATTGCGAAAATGGCAAACATTTACAGGCTTGATCATCACGTATTGCGGTTCGACGAAAATGAAATAGTCACTCCTGAGGCCACTCAGAAATTTCTAAAATCCCATCCGGGAATAACCCATGTGGCCTGCATTCATAGTGAAACCACTACTGGCTTGTTTAATCCGATTCGTGAAATAGGCGCCGTTTGTCAGCAAAATAACAAGGTATTTATTGTCGATGCCATGAGCAGCTTTGGAGGAGTAGAAATGGATATGCGGAAATGGCATATTGATTTTCTGATCTCGTCTTCCAATAAATGCATTGAGGGAATTCCTGGTTTTGCTTTTGCCTTGTGCAACAGAACCGAGCTTGAAAAAACCAGGGGGCAAGGCAGGACTTTAAGTCTTGACTTATATGAACAATGGGCAGGGCTGGAAACGAATGGCCAATTTCGATTTACTCCGCCTACTTTAAGTATCATGGCTTTTCGGCAGGCCATGCGTGAACTTGAAAAGGAGGGTGGGGTAAAAGGGCGCGAAGCAAGGTATAAACAGAATAAAAAAATTCTGGATTATGGAATGGATAAACTTCGGTTCAAACAATATATCCGCCCGGAAATTCAAGGTCACATCATCAGTTCCTTTCTCTACCCGTCAGACAAAAACTTTAACTTCGAGCGGTTCTACCAAAAATTGAATGACCGCGGGTTTATTATTTATCCGGGAAAGCTTAGCAGAGCGAATGCCTTTCGGATAGGAAACATCGGACAAATATTTCCCGAAGATGTCAGAATGCTGGTACAGGCGGTGGAGGAAGTTTTGAAGGAGGAGAAGGTTGAAGTAGGATAGTTCTGTGGCAAGAACCTGAAACCAGGAACCGGGAACTTCAAACTTTAAACTTTAAAACCACTGCTGTCTTAAACAATATCGACGTCTGACATAAATTTTACTCCAGATCGGGTTCAGTGATCGTGTGCCAAATAATTTGCAGCGCGATCGAGGGTTCCTTTGGCACACCTTTTCAATTTACCCTGAACCCCCGGTTGAAACCGGGGGCTACAAAATGTTTCACCCCTACGGGTTCCGTGATTTCGAATCGAAGTCTAAATCGTCCCCGAACTTCACAGGTAATTTGAACTTCAAACCTAAAGCATCCTGAAACTTAATCTTGAAACAACTTGAAACTTGAAACCTGGAAGCTGGAACTGCAGTGTCTCACATCTTGTGGACGCTGCCTGTTCCAGATGAAGTTACCAGGGCAGGGAAAATGTTTTGACAAAAGTAAAACATTTGATCGCTTCAATGACACCCTCTTTAATGCCTAGCCCTGAATCCTTGATCCCTCCAAAGGGAGAATTCTCTATTCTGTATCCGGGGACTTCATTCACATTCACGGTGCCGACTTTCAAAGCTTTTACCGCTTTAATGATGTGCTCCATATTGTTGGTAATGATTGCCGAAGACAAACCGTAAGCAGTTGAATTGGTTAATTGAATAGCATCGTCAAGATCTTTAATGGAGATAATCGGAGCAAGGGGTCCGAAAGATTCGTGCACGACCATATTGCAATTTCGCGGAACATCGGAGATCACCGTTGGTTGCATAAGCGCTCCCGTCCTTTGACCGCCCCATAAAATTTTTGCGCCTTGTTGCACCGCTTCGTTTACAACCGTCTCCAGGTATATGGCCGCGGGTTCATCGATCACGGTACCAACCTTCGTTTCAGGATCAGCCGGATCGCCGTACGTATATTCCTTTGCTTTCTCTACAAACCGTCTGGTAAATTCATCGAGTATCTTTTCATGGACCAGTATTCGTTTAACTGCTGTACATCTTTGTCCGGAATTGCGAAACGAACCTTCTGCAGCCAGCGTGACCGCGAGGTCTATATCGGCATCCTCCAGGATGATGATGGGATCATTTCCACCGAGCTCCAATACTATTTTTTTATATCCTGCAATAGCGGCAATCTTTTTACCAACTGCCACGCTACCGGTAAAGGAAACGAGATCTACGCGGGGATCCCTGATCAACACTTCGGCTACCTCCGCGGTGGGTCCCAACAAAGTACTAAGCATGTAGGGAGGTAAGCCTGCTTCATACAGCAGCTCTGTAAACAGAATAGCGGTCAGGGGAGTTTTTTCAGAAGGTTTTAATATTACAGGTGTTCCCGCAGCAATGGCTGGAATAATTTTGTGGGCTACCTGGTTCAGGGGATGGTTAAAG
>JAYSOP010000772.1:0-4082 GCA_043722905.1 Chryseolinea sp. | reverse complement strand
GCACCAATTATTGGACCGCCCTGGCCGTCCTTTACCACTCCTGAAATATTCTGAGCAAAGGAGAGGTTGACCAACAATATGAATGGTATGGTGAATTGTAATTTTTGAAACATTTTTAATTATAGTTTAGAGTTGAAGGGTATTACCTTTTGTTTTTATGGATGCCTAGTGCTGTCGAATGGTTATTCTGAACAGCGGATCAATTATTCATGGCAACATCGGCTGCTCTTCAAAAAAGATTTCATCTCTGGATTGATTTTTATTTTTATTTATAAACTCTCGCGTCTTTACCTGCCGCGTTTGGACGCAAACTCATTGAATTTTTCTATCTCATGACGTTTGGCTTCAGGCTTGAGGTATCCGAATTTGTGGAGGTCAGCCTGGCCGTTTTCATTTACCCACTTCAGAAAATCGACGGCCTCGGGGCTGGCATTTTGCTTGTCTATAGAAAGGTGGAGATATTCAACAGGGATGTTCCTGACCTCGCCCGGTGCCACAACTTCAAGATGTTCGATCACGGCGTCCAGATTATCGTAGAATTTTTCATCATCGCTGACTTTTTTATTACCGTCGAAATCGACGGGTAACACGGTTAAGCCTTCAATAGGCTTGCGGGTTTGTTCGTCATAAATGAGGGGAAGGGGGAGGTATGTCACGCCGGTTGAGTCACGAAACAGTGCTTTCACTAAGTGCGCATCCGCTCCTGCGATGCCCTTTCCTTTAATGTCTTTTTGTTCATGTCCGAAATACTTTGAGAAGACGGTTGGAACCCCGGCTTTTTGCAGTCGCGTATAAACCGTAAAGGGGGCTTTGACAGGTTTTTGTTTTTCCTGGTCAGCAAAAATATCGTGAAAGAAAATTTGATTGATCAGTTGCGTATTGAGACCTTTATCCGCATAGATCTTTGCAAATGATGAGTTAGCGGTAGCTACGGGAAGGATGGCATAACGTCCAACATTTAAATACTCACGGTTTTTTTTGATTTCCTCATCCTGTTCATACACTTCCGCCAGTATATCATATTTGAGTGGATCCGATGACCCTCTGGATTCAACAATGATCTGCACATTGGGGTTAACTTTATTGTAATCGTCGATCCATTTTTCCACGAGCTTATAAGAAAAACGAGCGCCGGTGACTACGATAACTTTCTGCTCAGCATGATTTGAATTCAACGCTACAGTGTTCTCAGTTTTTTCTGCGCGGGGCACGGGCTGGGAATGTTGGGCTGATAACGAAACGGGAATTGACAGCAAAAGCGCTGCGATAAAGGGGTTGGATCTGAGTAAAATCATAATGTCTATAGTTTTGATAGAGTTACGGCTACAAATATAAAAACTATGCCTATTAAATCAATAGACTTTAGGTAGTTAATTGTGCATTTTAATCCCCAAGGGCATTAAAATAGACCAAAAGGGCATAAAACAACGGTTGCGCTTCGAAAAAAAAGTTTGAGAAATTTTAAGCCTTGCCTGGAATTAGTATTAAGATTGGCAAATTCCTGGTGGTTGTTTAGGCCCAGGCTGGAGAAAGTGCAAAGATGGGAGCGAGCTTTCTCTTGTAAGTCTCATTGATTTTAAAGGTAGTACGTTTTCCGATAGGTAACATGATGTTTTCGACAATCGATTTTACGTTCAAACTACCTCCTTCAACCCTTGGAATCTTAATTAGTTTCAAGGGTTTTTCTAATTTTCAGGACAGCTTTCGGTTCATTTCTGTGTTAAGATTTCTCATCAATACCTACTGATGTAGAAATGACGAATAGCCTGTAAACTCCCTGTTTTTTGTTTTACACCTGAATATTAAATACTTTATGTGTTATCCTTGTCATAAAACCCAAAACAGGCACATGATGAAAAATATATTGATTTTTATTTTATTCAATACAACAGGCGCAATCATCTTACATGGTCAGAATGCCGAACTTGACGATAAACAGAAGCAGAATATTTATTTTTTAATTGATCAGTATTCACAAGCGCGGGAAAAAAGGGATACCGTCTTGCTTAAGAGTATACTGACCGCCGACGTTGATCAATTAGTTTCTACAGGTGAGTGGAGAAGTGGCATCGCTTCCTCTGTAAAAGGAATGTTAACAAGCTCAGCCAATAGCCCGGGCACAAGAACGCTCAACATTGAAAAAATACGACTCCTCAATCTACATAGTGCAATCGTTGATTGTAAGTATGAAATACAAAATATCGACGGAGTTCCTCGAAAAATGTGGAGTACTTTTATTGTTGTCTCTTATCAGGGGACCTGGAAAATCAGCGCTATCAGGAACATGCTGCCAACCGGACAATAATATGATGATTGGCCTCATAAAAAGTTAAATAGCAGTGGGGATAAATTCTAAATTTGGCGTGTGCAATCGCAGCAACGGTATTTATTCTTCGACCAAAATTTGCTTAAAACGCTCGATAAATTTTCGGCGACTTCTTATTCAACAATATATATGTACAATCTTATTATCATTAATTAAATTGGACAAAATGTTAAATAAAAAATGAGCGACAAAAATACAGTTTATGAATTTTCAGACAGTAGACTTATTAATACCTCAGTGGAAGATGCTTATAAAAAGCTAATGGAACCAGCTGAGCAAGTGGAACACTTTATACCTTGAAGCATCTGTCAGCCCAAAAGGTGAAATAAAGAACGGGACTGTAATCAGAGGAAATTTTAAAGGGTCTGGTAAGGCGACCGTAACTTTTGAATTTTAAATAAAGAATTTACTCACTATTCTAAAATAAAAATGTTCGGCTTTATCAACCTCGACGAATTTCACCATACATATAAAGTAGTTGGCAAAAACGGAAAAACAGAATTTGCTCAGACTGTTTTATTTGAACCCAAGTCATTTCGAGTAATTCTTAAAAAGGTAATCATAAATGGTTTCAGAAAAAGACTCCCAGAAAGTTTTGACAAGTTTAAAAAGCATGCAGAGACGAAATAAATGTTTTCTTCCTGGAAATAGGTTTGCACAAGTAATGTTTAAACAAAACGCGAAAGTCAGATAAGACCATTCAAGGACAAGAAGCCATTATAGTTGTATTTGTTGGGCGATGCGAGCTGCCATCCAATTGCCACAAGGATCAAAGTGGTCGTCAGGTATCTTAGAAATATCCTTCGTTTCAAACTATTGATGAAAAACGTACACCGGGTAATCGGAAGCTGCGCTAATGTTCTTGATAATGCTCTTGTGAAAAATGCTCTCAATAAGATTTCTATGTACAGAACACAGGGCTAAAGCATCTGGCTGTTTTCTTAGAATGTAGCTGTTTATACTTTGGGCAATTTCAGATGACCGAATGGTATCATACTCGTAGTTTAAGTCATCACCATAGAAATTCCTGATAATGAATTGTAAGTCTTTTAAATCATCCGCTGCTTCCTTGCTGTACCCTTCTTCCAAAACCTGCAAGACTGTGAGCTTGCCATTCACAGCCTTCAGAAAAGGAACCAGTCGGGTGAGAGGAAGTTTTCTTTCGCGCAAATAGTCATAGGCGTAAACCACAGTTTTTATTTCGCTATAAGTGTAGTCTGGAGGAATCAATAGGAGTGGTGTCTGGCTTTTAACGATGGCATTGTACGTATTACTTCCTCCAAAGAACTGATACAGATCATCGGGGCCATCAGTTCCCATCACAATCAGGTCGTATTCTTTAGCTACATCGTTAATCACGCTGCTTAGTTTGCTGATTTTTGCTACAACTTCTCCATAGCAGGAAATTTTGAATGTTTTACTGATCTCTCTGCTTTGCTCTTCAAGTCGCTCTGCAACCGCGACTGCAGATATATGTTTTGTTGTGGTTACCTCAGCCAATGAAAAATCAAAAATGGATTTGACATGTAACAATGTTAAGTCGCAATCGGTTGCTTTTGCGAATTTTGCTGCATATGCTATAGCTCCTCGTGCTGTTTCTGAGAAGTCAGTAGGACAAAGTATTTTTTTCATAGCGTTCTTTGTTTAATCTTTTTTGACTTTAATTGTTGCGTTCTGCTCTTTCTCTAGTTTTCTAAAATACCTCCTGAAAAGGAAGTTCGTTTTCAATGCTTCCATATTTTGATTGAAACGGTCT
>JAYSOP010000771.1:0-2398 GCA_043722905.1 Chryseolinea sp. | reverse complement strand
TTAGGTATTATTACCTGGCTTGCTTTAGTTTTTACTGATCTTTCCATTGTTTTCAGTTCCACCAATAACATCAAGGCAGGCATCCCGGCGTGGCTTCCGAATGTCATACTGAATCTGTTTATCCTGGCCTTGTATTACTATTATAAACTCAAGGTTGACCGTGATGATGTTCTAAATTTTGTAGACCTGCTATGGCGGGTTTTTGCCACAGGTCTTGTGGCTACCATCATATCGCTTTTTTTAAAACTTATTGAGTACTTATTGGGGTCTACCAGACTGACGACTGATGTTGTTTTTATTGACCTTATCTACCTGATCAACCTCGGCTTAATGGTTGGATTTTTGACCATGGCCTTTACCGCCTGGAAGAGACTGATACTGTATCAAAAATCAAAATGGTTGTTGCGTCTATGGAGTTTTTTTGAGTGGACTTTATTGCTTTCACTGCTGTATAATACTTTTGATTTTCCTTTTGTCCAGGGCCTTTATGCATCACTTCTTACATTTTTTGTGCTCATCGGCTTAGTGCTGTCAGCCAATATGAAGTGGGTTGCCTATTTAAATTTCAAGCAAAAATGGACCAGCCTACTCTTGTTGCTACTGACGATTTTCTATTTATTATATGGCTTTTATACTACCAGTTCATTGGTCGAAGTATTGTCAGGAATGACTACGCATTTTACAAATTACAGAGTGCACGTATTTATATTATCCCTGATGACTTTCGTTACCGTTTACAGTATATTCTCCTTCCTGGTAATCCTTTTCAATCTTCCCACCACTTCTGTATTTGAACAAAAGCTTGAAGAGGTTGTTAATTTTCAACGAATCAGTCAGTCCATTCAAACAGAACAAAGCGAGGAAAGTGTTTATAATATATTGCTGGAGACGTCAGTGAGTACTGTTTTTGCAGATGCTGCGTGGCTTGAAGTCAGGACGCGCGACCCCAAAGCAAGAATTTTTACCTATAAAATAACAGAAAGGGAGTCGCAGGATATCATCAACCATTTGAACGCTAAGAATGTTAGAGGTGTTTTGGATCAGGGCAGTGACAAAACGAAAAACCTATCCAAACACTTAGCCACCCTAAAGGGATCACGATTTCGCTCTATACTCGCATTTCCTATTTATGTAAAAGGGGAAAACATTGGCACCCTGGCCCTGCTGAAAGAACTGGCGGAAGGCTTCAATAAAGAGATGACTAAAATTGTTTCTACATTTTCTAATCAGGCCGGAATATCCATTGAAAATTTCCGGCTGATGGAGGAGGCGTTGCAGAATGAACGGTATAAGGAAGAATTGAAAATCGCCAAAACCGTTCAAAAAAGTCTGCTGCCAGAAGTACTGGAAAAAGACAAAGATTTTGATATTGCAGCTTTTTCTGAATCAGCGGATGAGGTGGGCGGCGACTACTATGACACGTTAAGAACCAATGACCACCAGGTTTCCCTCATTGTCGCCGACGTTTCGGGAAAGGGCACCACAGCTGCTTTTCATATGTCACAGATGAAGGGAATATTTCATAGTCTGGCGCAGGATTGTATCCAGCCGGATGAATTCATGCGCAGGGCTAATCAGGCTTTGGTCTATTGTTTGGAACGCGGATCCTTTATTTCTGCAACCTATTTTATTGTTGATACACTCAGTAAAAAAGTTCACTACTCGCGAGCCGGGCATTGTCCGCTGTTATATTATTATTCGGCCAAGGACAAGGCTGAATATTTTAAGGATAAGGGAATTGCCCTGGGCATGGTTAGAAACAGGAGTTACAGCAACTTTATCCAGGCAAATGAATTTCAGTATAACTCAGGGGATATCATGGTTCTTTATACGGATGGTGTTACCGAAGCAAAAAACACCAAGGGAGAAGAATTTGGTTATGACAGGTTGGCCGATGTGCTTATTGAGGTGAAGAATTTACCGTCGCGTCAAATACAAGAGCATTTGATTAAGCGGCTTTACGAATTTTCAGGTACAACCAATATCAATGACGACTATACGACCATGATCGTGAAATTTACCTGACGCATGCATTACCGTAAAAACGAGTAAAAAGCCAACTAAAAGACATTTAAAACGTTTAACACATGATCCACATTAAGAGACTTCAGGAGGACGGAACGGATATCATCGCCCTGATCGGTGAAATTGATGCCAGTTCCTCTATTGAGCTTGATCTGGCCATTGCGAAAAGTGTGGGAGAAGGATTTAGAAAAATCCTGGTCGATTGCCATTCCCTCGAATATATTTCATCTGCAGGCCTCGGGGTTTTCATGTCTTACATTGAAGAATTTAAAGATCAGAATATCAGAATGGTGTTGTTTGGAATGAATGACAAGGTTGCCAATACTTTCGAAATTTTAGGATTGAACGAACTTTTGAAAATTGGTAAGGACAA
>JAYSOP010000770.1:0-2839 GCA_043722905.1 Chryseolinea sp. | reverse complement strand
AGCAATTCCTCACTATGCTGGGTTGGTACCGCTTTTCACGGGATTTATCTCCTTGAATCGGTTGCCCAACAAAACAAAGTAATTGTAAAAAGAAAAATTGATCTGCCTGAATTCTCCAATGATATCGTGCACTCCGTAGACCAGGATGTTGATGGCGATCTTTGGGTTGGAACGCGGCAACAAGGGATATATCATCTCAATATTGGCAGGGATGGGAAGTCCATATTCAAAGTCAATGCTTTTAACAAGACTACCGGGTTCCCCGTTACTTCTGTCAATACATTAATCGTTGATCGTCAGGGACAGATATGGGCCAGTACCATGGGGGATGGATTAATTAAAATCTACAAAGAATTTTTTCGGTATTTTCCTTTCGCGGAAAAGTATGGCATTGAAAACGTACGGTACATTGTTGAGAGTCTTTCAGGATATTTAATTGCTACTGACAAGGGGCTTCTTGAAATTACCTTTCATGCGCAATCCGACGAATACGAAGTCCGCCTGATAAACAGGTTTAAAAGCGAATCCATCCTCAGCCTTTACACAGATAGTAAAAAAGACATCTGGGTCGGCACTGAAAATAATGGGGTATTTATTTTGCCGGCTGGAACTAAAGATATTGAACGAGTGCAAATTTCTCCTGAAGGCGTCCCATTAAAAGTCCGGCTTTTTGAAGAGGATCAAAAAGGAAACATGTGGATCTCCGTGATGACTCAAGGCGTTTATGTTTTGGATGCGAACAAAAAACTCGTTGATCACTACACAACGGCCGATCGATTTATCCACAATGACATATTTGCGATCAAGTCAGACTCCAAAGGGAACATGTGGTTTGGAACTTATGGGGCAGGACTTGCCATGATGGACATTAATAAGAATTTAAAATTGTTCTCCAAAGATGAAACTGTTAAGGCCAGAGATATCAATGATATTGATGAGGATGCCGAGGGTAATATTTGGATCGCGACAGAGGGTGACGGTTTTTTTAAATATTCGGATAATAAATTCACCCAGGTTGGGTCAGCCGAAAATCTGGTCACGCCATTTATTAAAGGGATTCAATACGATCCTCAGGGGCGGATATGGTATTCGTATCGGAAAGGGCTCGGTTATTTTGATTTGAAATCTGAAAAAAAACGTCACTTTACCAAACAGGACGGATTGGTATCAGGTGAAGCATATTCCTCTGTTATCATGGTTGATTCGAAAGCGAATAAGTGGTTTTGCAATGATTTTGGGGTAACCTTATTTGAAAATGATACCGTTGGGAATTTCAGTAGTAAACTGGAAACGTATTTGACCGGGATTAGAATTTTTTTCAAAGATTATCCTTCCCGATTACAGGAAGGAGTTTTGCCGGGTAAGCCAATGCTGGGAAATTTTCCAGCATTGACGTTGACCCATGAAGAAAACCACATTACATTCGATTTTGCTGCCATTGACCTGAACCGGAATGGTAAAATTTATTACAGGCATTTATTGCAGGAATATGATGTCGAATGGACACCCCCTTCAACTGCCAATTCCCTCACGTATACCAACCTTGACCCAGGGGAATATGTTTTAAAATTGCAGGCGACGGATGATCTGGGGGCATGGGTGGATCCGATTACAGAGTACTCATTCTCCATCACGCCGCCCTATTGGAAGCGTACCTGGTTTTATTTTTTGCAGATCGTAAGTGTATTAAGCCTTTTCATCCTCACCTATTTTCTTGGGAAGAAGGGTATTTCCACAAAGCGATACGTATTGCGGTTAATGCTGTTCTCCAGCTTTTTTATAACCCTTGAATATGTTGAGAATTTTATAGATCCATTAGTATCCAATATTTTTGGAGGGGCGCCAATTTTCAGATTCTTTCTCAATTTTATTCTTGCGTTATTGTTACTGCCTGTAGAGTCGCTGATTACCCACTGGCTAATGGATGCAGAAATAATTGCAGAACAATCCGTTCAAGTTCAAACAACCGTTGTTGATAATCCAGAGGAGGTGACCGAAGCGATTGCGGATGATAGGGAAATAAAGACGGCGGAATGAACATTCCAAAAACAATGGCGAGGCAAAAAATGCTTGGACAACCCAGTCCGGCATATTACGCCAAAAGCCTGCCGGCCAGGTTCAAAGCATTAAGCCTTGGGTGACCTTTCTCCTGTGGACTCGGCTGATGCGTAAATTATTAAGGCGTTCGTTTAGCTTTAGGATTTGATTCCCGCGCAAACCTCAGTGAACAGCCTCTCAGCCTAAGGAACCCCCCATAAAACTTCTGAACTTTCGGAAAAATTGAATGACAAAAATTCGTGAAAATATTTAGAGAAACAGAAATCTTGCTGATTAAAATAAAGATATTTACTATTTCTTACTAAATAGTAGAACAAATAATCCGATCATCCGTATATTACCTCTACAATCTAGTATCAAATGAAAGAAACCCGGTTAGGAGAATTCGAAGAAGTCATTTTATTGCTGGTAGGTATCCTGAGCAAGGAAGCCTATTCTTTTAAGGTGGCGGAAGAATTTGAATCGCAGACGAGGCGAGCCGTATCCATTGGGGCAGTGCACTCAACGCTCACGCGTCTGGAAGACAAGGGATTTCTAAAATCTGAAATGGGAAAATCCACATCAGAGAGGGGAGGGAGAAGAAAACGCATTTTTACCATTACCGCTTATGGGAGACGTGTTCTTGAAGTGTCGCGTGATTTCAGGGTTTCACTGTGGAGTCAATATCCAGCTTTTGCTAATAAGTTGAGTTTTGATTCGTAGTTGATGGTTCAGCGCGGAGGTTTCACTTCTATTATTCATATTAAATATTGATGAACGCATTGCCTATGTCAACCTTACT
>JAYSOP010000769.1:0-11272 GCA_043722905.1 Chryseolinea sp. | reverse complement strand
TTTATGCAGGGCATATTGTCCTAAATAATCGTAGGCCGCGATGAGTTCTTTCTTGTTCTTTTCAGGATTTTCAAGCGCTAGTACAACGAAGGATTCATACATTGGAATCGCGACTCCTTTTTCTCCGGTAGAATCGTACTGTGCTCTTGATTTAGCGGCCATTAAAGGACCATATATTGTTTTAGGTTGACGTACCGCAAGTTCTGTGAACGCAGAGTCAGCCTCAATATATTGTGCATTGTAATAGTAGGCCTGGCCCATATTGAATAGATCCTGTAATCTTGGCGTTTCCCTCACTGCTATCAAAGCTTTATAAGATTGAGCCGCCTCTTGATATTTTTTCCTTTTAAGGTAAGTTTCGGCTTGAAGCTCCAGCACGTCAATGTCGGCCGAGTCTAATAAAATACCTTTGGCAAATGTTTCGTTGGCCAATGAATCCTCTTTTAGCTTTAATAACAGCTTTCCATAAGAGGCATAATCAGAAGCTTTCAAATCCTCGGGTTTAGCTTTCTGAAAAAACTGCTCGAGGATCTCCCTTGCTTCCTGGTCTTTGTCTTGCTCTATTAAGGAGAAAGCATAAAATTTAAGGGCAGTAGGTGACGCATTTTTATCGTTCAATACTTCCTTGAATATCGCATTGGCTTTCTGGTAATCTTTTGCCATAAACAGGAAGAACGCGTACTGAAATTTGGCTTGTCCTGGATTTTCTGAAATACTCAGGTATTTCTCATAGGCTTTAACGGCCTGAGCGGCTTCCTTTTTCAAGTAAAATGTTTCGCCTAGCTCCTTGTAAGCTGGTGCATATTCCGGATCTACTGAAATTGCCCGGTTTAAATTTTCAAGGACGATGTCATTGTTTCGCGAACGCTGATAAACTTTGGCAATACTATAAAGCGGTTTAGCCCATTTTTTTTCCGCTGCTGCCGCACGCTCGTAACTGCTGACAGACTCACCTCCCTGATTTTGCAATAAATAGGAGTCACCCAGTAACTGATGAATTTCCGCATCACCATTATTTATTGCCTTGGCCTTCTCCAGAGAAGAGATCGCATCCAATAAAAATTTAGTGTCTGCCATATAACCCCTTCCAACAGCTTTTAGTTGTTCGGCTGATTTTTTTCGATTTATATCAGCGGCCTGTACCAAAAGCGCCTTCCCTTCAGCTGATTTTTTTTGCAACAATTTAACATGACCTTTTCCCGCAATATTCAATGGATCCTTGTCATTGGCACTTACACCCTTTTCAAAGGTGGTCATAGCTTTATCTAAATCACCGGTCTGAATATATCCCAGGCCCAGATAATACAAATTTTCAGGGGCCTTGGCAGCTTGTTCCAGGGCGGCGATTCCCTTTGTTGGTTGCTCAATATCTATAAAACGAAATGCTTTTCTGATTTCCGGTGACTGAGCGAAAGTCGAATTGGCCAGGAAAAACAGCGCAATGGCGAGTGTTGACATTGTTTTGCTGAACAGTCCTGAGCTCATTTTCTGATCAGGGCTACCTTGATAATTCATAGTTCCTTCTTTTTATGTTGACAATATTACTAACGTTAAAATAAACGTGCCGAAATTAACAAATAAAGCGCTTTTTTAAAAAACCGTTTTAACGCTCTATTTCAAAGGGAGTCTGATTAATCTGGACAATCCTTAGCGGCATCGTCACAGGAACTAAACCCGCTTTCAATACAATGCGTTGTCCCCCCTCACTGCGTACAAAGGCCATAAAGCCATTTCCTAATCCGGCACGGGCTTCGCGGCTTAAAATAGTGATCCGTCTTGACAGGGGATAATATTTAAGCGCAAGGTAAGCCTGGTAAGGCTTAAAATGTGTGCTGTCGCCTGCCACACTCACCACCCGAATCTTGTTTAAAAAAGTATTCGAGGTTGAGTCATCCTTATCACTGATCCATTCTATACCGATCAACCCTAATGCATTTTCATTTTTGGATACCAAATCAATAACGGCTTCATTGTTTTCGACTGCAAAGCAATTTGCTGGCAGCGTGTCAACTTTGGCCACCGAATCCTTTAAATGGCGTATCAAACCTGAATTCGGGTTATCAAAGACAATCTCTATGCCAGCCTTTTTTTTGCTGCCCAGGTCACTCCAACGGTTAGTTTTACCCTGGAGAAGTGAGCGAATCTGCTCCATATTGATGAGCGTATCCGGATTATTACGATGCACAATCAATGCAATTGCGCTGACGGCAATATCAAGTTCCGATGGCGTAATTTTCAGCCGTTTGAAATATTCCTTTTCGGTCTGTGTGAATTTGCGCGTTACCACTGCCAGCCTTACACTATCCTTCATCAGGGCATCAATGGCATCGGCTTCCGCGAAGTATTGAGACTCAATATCCGCGCGTGTATAAAGTGCTTCAAAAGTAGCTACCTCTGCGTCAATCAAAGGGCGCAGGGATTCGTCAATGGCAATTTTAATGAACCCAGAGGTGGGCGTATCCAGAATTTTTCCTTGCTTGTCACGATCCTGGCAGGAGGCCAACACCAGCAGCATGGGTAGAAAAAATATCACTACTTTTTTCATTGGAAAAATTTTCTGTAAAATTTATAGGCACGGAAAATCCCATAGACGATTAACAGGATCCCAAAAGGTTTTGCGTATTGTTCAGGAATCTGCTCCGGCGTAAAAAAAATAAAGGTTGTACCGAATATAAAATACAGTACAACCATTATTATTCCGAAGCCCTTACCGATGGTTTCGCCGACCATCAACTTCCGATCTTCGCGACTATCTTCCAAGTCTAATTTAATTTGAATTTAATAGGTAACACAAAGCGTACGAACACAGGTTTTCCATTTTGCTTACCTGGTCTCCAGGAGGGCATCAGCGAAACCACGCGCGTGGCCTCCTTATCACAATCTGCGCTGATACCGCGAATGGTCTTCACTTCACTGATAGAGCCGTCCTTGCTTACTACGAAGCTTACATACACAGTACCATCAACACCCATCCGGCGGGCACTCGCAGGGTAGCGCATATTCTTTTTAATAAAGTTCATCATCGCCTCATATCCACCCTGAAACTCAGGTTGCTGTTCAACAACCGTAAAGATCTTGTTATCATCTTCCACAACTACTTCTTCCACCGGTTCTTCAAAGACCACTTCCGTAGGCCCCTCTACAGCAACATCCGCCACTTCGCTCTGTTTAATTTCCTCGATGGTCGGTATTTCTTCCACCACTTCTTCTTTCACGACTTTCGGCGGAACGAATTTGATCACCTTTTGCAATTTTGGCAATTGTACTTGTGGTGGTGGTGGTTTAGGTTTATCGATTGGTGGAGGCGCCGAAAGCTCCGTATACACTAACTTTCTCGGAGGTAGTTTTTCAACGATTTCCTCTCCCTTGAAGAATGCAATGATATCGGGTGAGTAAAATAACAGGAATATCACTGCAATCGTAATGACGAGACCTCTTATTACATTTTTAGTATACAGGGTTCTTAGCTGGTAAGCTCCGTACTCTTTGTTGCGGTTTTCAAATAGGACATCCTCCCACCGCTGCATCGGGATGTTATTGGCTGTTGCTGCTTTCATATTTTACAAGCTATTGCGTTTGGGTTGCGTCTTCTAATGTTCCTCCGGCCAAACCTACTGTAACGATAGTCTTATCGTCCGGTGTATAATCAACGATCGCGTACCGTTTTGTTTTCGTGATGTCCATTTCATCCAGAATATTCACCATGTTCTCGTACCGGGACTTATCCTCAGGCTTAATAAGCACCATTAATTTAGGGTTAGCCTGATTTTGTTCCAGCAATACTTTGCGAATTCCTTTGCTGGAATAGTTTGTTTCACTTACCGGTGGAGTCAGTCCGATATACCAGTAGATTTTATCGTTTTCACTCAAGACTACGTTGAGAATATCCTTTTCGTTGACCTTGGTTTGTTCTTCCGGTTTGTCAACTTTGTCAGGCATATTCACTTCCATGGTCTTTGGTTTATTGAAAGTGGTCGTCAGGATAAAGAACGTGAGTAACAAGAAAGCCAGATCTACCATCGGTGTCATGTCGATTTTCGTAGACGATTTCTTTACCCGAACCTTGTCACCTTTTTTATGACCACCACCGCCACCTTGTATTTCTGCCATATGTGTATAACTTAAATTTTAAACTTCTTGTTCCAATCCTGTGATCAGATTAAACCTGAGCACCTTGCGGTCGATCAGCGTGTCAACCACACGTTTTACTACATCGTAATTGGTATCACGATCTCCTTTTACTGCAATCCTTACTTTCGGATTACTCATCCGGGCGAATACAACCCAGTCTGCAAGCTCATTGTTCACTGAGTCAGCAGGAATACCAGGTTGAGTCACCGATTTCCTTTCGTCAGGATGAAGACTTAGAAACTCAGGCAGCGTCCTCACAGGGAGTCCAAAGCCTGATAAAATGGCAAAACTGCTTAGCTGTTCTTTTGTGAAAGAAATGCCATATTTTTCGCCGATCATGCTCAGCATCTGGGCTCTGTGGTTCTTATTATCCATATCAAAGAAAACCCTTCCATCCGCAGCAACCGAAATGATAATCCGGTCTTTATCGGGAAGAAGAATTTCTGAAACCGATTTTGGTAAATCGACCACCACGGGTTCTTCCGGTGCGAATGTGGTCGTAAGCATAAAAAATGTTACGAGCAAAAACGCCAGATCGACCATGGGTGTCATGTCCAATGAAGGCGGTGATCTATGTACTTTAACTTTTCCCATAGTTTAGAAATTAAACTTTTACGGACTTATTACGAGCAGTGAAATTTTGAATAATGCTATAGCTAGCTTCATCAATACCATAGGTTAGGGCATCAATCTTGCTGGTGAAGAAGTTATAAAAAACAATCGCGATAGCGGATGTGCCGATCCCCAAAGCAGTATTGATAAGGGCTTCAGAAATACCATTGGCAAGCGCCACCGCATCGGGCGCACCGGATGTAGCGATGGCCGTAAACGCTGCGATCATACCGGTTACTGTTCCCAGCAGACCCATCAAAGTTGCTATCGAAGCAATCGTTGCAATAATCACCAGGTTTTTTTCCAACATAGGCATTTCAAGCTGTGTTGTTTCTTCAATGTCTTTTTGAACTAATAACACTTTTTTCTCAGGTTCGAGATCCGTGTTTCTGGAGAGTTCATCGTACTTTAACAAACCGGCTTTTACCACATTGGCGACAGACCCTTTTTGTCTGTCACACTCCTGGATTGCCTGGGTGATATTACCTGATGATACCAGCGCGCGGATTTTATTAACAAATTTCTTGATGCTACCACGGCCGGTCGCGCTACTGATGGTAATCAAACGCTCAATGCCGAAAGTTAAAGTAATCATTAACAAGGCAATCAGAATGGCTACAACTACCCGTCCTTTGTAAATAATACCCAACCAGTTACCACTTAACGGGTGATTATTTGGATCTCCGCCTTCAAAATTGGCCGGATTTCCAAGAACATATTCATAAATAAGGTAAGCGAGAACAATTTCTAAAGGAATAACAATTGCTGCGAAAGTGGATTTTAGGCTTTCTCCGAGTGAGCCAGATTTTTGTGCCATGTTAAATAGAATTTAGGTTTATAGTTAATGTTAGTTGGTAAAAGTAATTAAAGAGCGTTAAAAATCTTGTTTTTAGGAACAACTGCAAAATAAATATTTACTTTCTTTCCGGATCACCGAAGCACAGCTGGCTGTCAACTAAAAAATATGACAGCCAAAGTCAGCTTAATCCTGCAATTGATCTTCCTTAGCCACTAAATTCCTGTTCCTGAACCACGTTATGACTACTGGTATAGCCGAAACAAGGATCATGGATATCACAATAATTTCAAGATAAGACGTGATGTTTGGGAATATCCTCCCTAGAAAGTGACCGGACAAAACCATGGTAACTATCCAAATGGTCGCACCTAATAAATTGAATAACAGGAACTTAGGGAAATCAATTTTCGCCATTCCCGCCAGAATCGTTACAAAGGTCCGTACCACAGGCAGAAATCTGCCTAAAATAAAGGCCATCATGCCGTGTTTTTGGTAGAAAGCCTGGGTTACGTCGATATATTTCTTTTTAAAGAAAAAGCTGTCTTTCCGATTTAACAGGTAAAAACCTGCCCATTTCCCCGTTAAATAGCCCACAAAAGATCCAGAGACCGCCGCAATTATTAAAAGTATGATGAGTAGAGAAACATGCATATCCAGGTATTCCGTATCAGCCAAAAGTCCGGCAACGAACAATAAAGAGTCGCCAGGGAGAAAAAATCCAAAGAAAACGCCGGTTTCAGCGAAAATTATCAACAGCAAAAGACTTATCCCCCCAAACTGGATGATTGTTTCAGGATTAAAATTTTCCAAAAAGGCGAGGACATTCATGAACTGAGGCTCTACAAACATGATCTTAATTTAAGATTTTATCTATTCCTGAAAAAGATTACGCCATAGTCAAACCAATCTTCTATTTCCATGGAACGATGCTTTCTAGACAGAATTTCCATAAAGAAAATCATAAGATTAAAGTTAATTATTACCCATGAAGTTCTTTTACAGAAAAGCAGGCAATGTAACCGAAAAATGTAATTCCAGGATGGGTAGCAAAATAAATTTTTGTAAGTGGCAACCACCACAATCAGGGTTTGCAGTGCGATACTTCGAAACCATGCTATAATGCCGGTTGAAAAAAACCTTTTTTTAAGCTAAAAGAACCGTTTAATTTCTTTCAATTATAGGTCCGGTATTACATCTGTTGTAATGCCATCATTTGAAAAGGGTTTATTCACGCTAATTTTGCTATTTTTACTCTTATATGCCTTACCTGAAGCCATGAAAAATATTTTTCTACTGCTGATGATTGCGACGTTGATCACCCAGGTCAAACTTTTTGCGCAGGACCGAAAAGATCAGACAGCGGTAACCTTTGAACAGATATATGATGAGCCCTACGCGGTAAACAAGCTGTTTATCGGCCTTCAGCCTATTTATGGTGAGTTGTTTGCAACTAACGTAAATGCAGGTTTTGGGCTTGATGTACACTATTATTATCAGGATAAAGCGGACTTCCGCGCGGAATTCAGAAAAACCTACAGTCGTCAATTTTTTGATTTTTCTCGCGACGTCGCCCTGAACAACAGCGACGTTGACAACAGGGTAGAGGTCTATAACTATTATGAACTCGGAGGCACCTATCACATAAAGGATTTTGAGGAGAGTTCGAAAACGAAAATGGTCCTCTACAAGAAAAGTTATAAAGGAAATATCTGGGCTTCGCGCATTCCGCTCAGCACAGAAATCCCCTGTAAAGTGAGAAAAATATATGGTGCCCGGCTGGGCGGTATATATTGGGACAGTTCTACTGATCTGAACCGGGCACTTTCAAAACAGGGCCTGACAAATGCGGACCTGAAAGACATTGAAGGCAATGGGTTGCCGGTAACGTATTATGATGGTTATCAGGATCAGCCTTTAAATGTCTTCACCAATATTTCTTCGAAATCGCTGTATTTAGGTGGCTCTATGTCGTGGATCAGAAACGTGGCTATCAACATTGACAAATTTGAAGAAGGAATCGATGACCTGATGCTGACAGCGTATGTGGATATTATGTATGCTCCTGACCTGACACTGGATGATGTGGTTTATACTAACCCACAGACATCCTCACCCAATGCCGGCACAAGAACGTATTCTGTGAGTCCCCTGGAATTACAGCCCTTCGGGTTCCGGGCAGGGATCGATGGCAGATTTAACCGCACGTTAAGCTGGGCTTATGGCGGTGAATTTGGATACAGACCCAGCATAGCAGGAAAAACATTTTATGCCCTGATCAAAATCAGCTTCCCGGTCTTCGGCAGTAATCTCGATTACAAAGTAGAGTCCTTCGGAAAATAGACTTATTTTTCAGCTCACCCTGATACGCCAACACGTTTGTGACTTGCGATATCCTTATTAAAAATATTAAAGGCTTAGTGCAGGTGCGCCCGGAACCCACGAAGGTTCTCAAGGGTGCGGCAATGTCTCACCTGCCCATTCTTCCCAATGCGTTCCTGGCGATCACTAACGGCCTCCTATCACATTATGGGAAAATGGAAGATCTTCCTTCTTTTGAGACATCGCAGGAAATTAACGCGCAGGGCAGATTTGTATTTCCCAGCTTTATCGATTCGCATACCCATCTGATTTTTGCTGACAGCCGCGAGGAAGAATTTGTTATGAAGATCAAAGGATCTTCTTATCAGGAGATAGCTGCAAAGGGTGGAGGGATATTGAACTCGGCAAAAAAAATACAACAAAGTTCTGAAGACCAGTTATTCGAAATCTCCATGGGCCGCGCCCGGGAAATTATTCGCAGTGGTACCGGTGCAGTAGAGATCAAGAGCGGTTATGGACTTACGGTGAAAGATGAAGTCAAGATGCTTCGGGTGGCCAGGAGGATTGGGCGCGAAAGTTTGCTTCAGGTAAAGACCACATTTTTGGGAGCGCATGCTGTGCCTGCTGGAATGGAACAGGCGGAATATATCAGACTTGTCATTGAGGAAATGATTCCCGCTGTAGCGGATGAAAACCTGGCAGACTATATAGATGTGTTTTGCGAACAGGGTTTTTTCTCCCCTTCAGAAACTGAACGTATCCTTGAGGCCGGTAAAACATTTGGTATGAAGGCCCGTGTTCATGCTAACCAACTTTACAGGTCAGGCGGTGTTCAGGTGGGTATTGCCTGCGGAGCGGTAAGCGTCGACCACCTTGAAAATATCGGTGAAGAAGAAATTCAATCACTGAGGCAAAGCGATACCATACCAACGGCCCTGCCAGGCGCTGCTTTTTTTCTCGGCTTACCCTTTCCGCCAGCACGCAGGATGCTGGAAGCGGGTCTTTCACTCGCCATCGCGTCCGATTACAATCCGGGAAGCGCTCCCAGTGGAAATATGCCTTTTATAATTTCCCTCGCGTGTATCAAAATGAAATTAACTCCGGAGGAAGCGTTTAATGCAGCTACCGTGAACACAGCTTGCGCGCTGGAAATATCGGATACCCATGGCTCCATTACCGTCGGAAAAGTGGCCAATATTTTCATTACTAAGCCTATGCCTTCCGTTGCTTTTATGCCTTATGCTTTCGGATCGGACATGATTGACACGATCATCCTGAAAGGAAAAATTTGCCAGGTAGGCCCCTCGCTGGCAGGTTCAAATAAATAAAAGTATTTATGGTAGATCAGAAAACCAGTGGCGAAGTTTATTCCTGTCTCCTTTTATTAAATGCACAACCGGTTTGAGTTGCAGGGAGTCAATGGTTAAAATGGTTTGATCCCCATAGCTTTTTGTAAAGTTGCTGACTTCAAGAATGGCAAACGTGTGATAAGGAATTAGGTTTTGGCTCAATCAGGTAACCACCTATATTTGACGCTGATATCTTTGTTAAAATTACAGTATGTCTCTTAATCATCGTATTAAATCAAGGATCAGGGATGTTGAGGATTTTCCGAAACCCGGAATCGTTTTTAAAGATATAACCCCCTTGCTAGCCGATCCCGGCTTGATCCGGGAAATCATTCAGGCACTGGCCAATCCTTACAGAACCAAAAAAATTGATGCAGTTGCCGCGGTGGAGGCAAGGGGGTTCATCTTTGGTTCGTTACTGTCGCAAGAATTAAACTGCAGTTTTATTCCAGTTCGCAAGGCAGGGAAGTTACCTTTCAAGAGCCGTAAACAGCAGTATAGTTTAGAATACGGATCGGCTGAGATCGAAATACATATCGACGCCATTGAACCCGGATGGCGCGTTTTGGTGCATGACGATTTACTTGCCACCGGGGGCACGGCTTCGGCTACCGGGCAGCTCATTAAAAGCTTCGACGCTGAGGTGGCCGGGTTTTCTTTTCTGGTTAACCTTAGCTTTTTATCTGGTGAGAAAAACCTGGCGAAACAATTTGGCATGGCTCCTGATTTTCTGATAAAGTATTAACTTTAAGTATCTTTTGGTGTTATATTAATATGTCCGAAAGTTTATTAATTCCCATGTTCCCACTTTCTCTGCTGCCTTTGCCAGGTGAGTTGGTGCCGTTGCATATTTTTGAGCCCCGATATAAACAGCTTCTATCCGACACGGAGACAAATGATATAAGTTTTGGAATTTTTTGCAGCCATGAATGCAACGCGGACAAACTTGGTGCCTTGATGAAACTTGAAAGTGTCATAAAAAGATATCCCACAGGCGAGTCTGATATTATTGTGCGGTGTACTGATATTTTTAGTATGGACAAACTTTACCGCACCTATAAATCACGTTTATATCCAGGTGGTGATATCAGAAGCTGGCAGATTAAGGCGGATACGATGCCGGGTGTTGAACTCTATGAACTGTTTCTGCAATATCAGAGCAAACGTAACATAAACCGTCACTTTACCGCTTTTACATTATATCAGATTGCCGCAGAATTGAACCTTGACATTTTTGATCGATGCAGGTTTATGACATTATCCGGTGACAAGAAAGAAAGTTTCCTGATCAATCAATTGAAATTTCAGTTATATGTTATCCGCCAGGAAGAAAGTAGTAAGGATGTTTTCCATTTAAACTAATCTTCTTTTAGAGGCAACCTCTTTGGTTAATAATCGTTATGCGAACTTTTCAACTTTTCTGAACCCAAATAGCGCATACTTCCGTTTCAGCAAAACTTTTTTAAAATTCATTTTCGGATACACCAGTTTGGGTTATTCTGAAATATTAAGAATTATTTAACACTGACCTTGCAACATTCAGGCGAGATGTCCCGTCTTAGACCTGTAACAAAACTAAATCCCAATGAAAAAAATCTTATTCCTTCTTGTACTTGTACTTGCCATCAACAGTGTTCAGGCAAATGGCATCGAACCAAAATCTCCGGTGGGCATGGCGGTAGTGAAATCCGGCACCATATTTAAACTGTATTACAGAGGTGAAAAATCTGGCAAAGTGAAAGTTTCGATCTTCGACGCAAAGCGTAAAATGGTATGGAATGAAACCTTGAGAAATACTGAGACCTTCATACGTCCTTATAATTTTTCTTCTTTACCCGCAGGTGATTATACGATTGAAATATCCGATGAGCAAGGCAAGCATGTTGAAAGGATTACCCATTCATTCGCCACTAAACACACCCTGGTGCGCCTGACAACGATTAGTGCAAAAGACCACAGATACTTGCTAAGTGTTCCGAATCATGGTACCGGCGCATTAACTGTAAAGATCTACAATGACGCGGAAACTTTGATCTATCACAAAGTTGAATCTGTAAAAGGT
>JAYSOP010000768.1:0-4013 GCA_043722905.1 Chryseolinea sp. | reverse complement strand
TCTCCGTGTACGGCATTTTCTTTGCACACGTCAAACCTGCTGGCGGCGATTTTACGGTGCTGTTCAATTTCGCTGATCGCTTTCAGCCTCGTGCTGGCTATAACCAGAAAGAAAACAAAAAGCCAGGAAAAATAGTATTCCCTGGCCTTTTATGAATAAGAAAATTGGTCATCCCGGCAGTTATTGTTTTTTATAATATTTCATGGCTTCCGGAATGGCGGCATTGAGATCTTTTATACGGGAGCTATGGGATGGGTGCGTTGACAACCACTCAGGAGGCTGGCCTCCGCCACTCTGCGAAGACATCCTTTCCCAAAAACGCGGAGCTTCCTTTGGATCATATCCGGCCATAGCCATAAATATGAGGCCTATCTTGTCGGCTTCTGACTCATGCTGTCGTGAGAATTTTAACATACCCACCTGGGCCCCCACGCCCACTGCCTGAAAAAATATTTGTTTTGTCAATGTGGGATTTTGACCGAATGCCGCGCCCAAGGTTCCCAACAGTCCGTTTGCAACCATCCCCTGGCTCATGCGTTCACGTGCATGATTGGCAATGGCATGAGCTACTTCGTGACCCATTACGACCGCTACCCCAGCTTCATTCTGACAGATAGGCATGATACCGGTATAAAAAGCAACTTTTCCTCCGGGCATACACCAGGCATTCACCATTTTATCATCCTCAATAAGATTAAACTCCCACTGAAAACCTTGTAGTTCGGACGATGCCTTATTCTGAGCCATATACTGCTCTACTGCCCGTTGAATTTTCGCTCCCACATTTTTTACCATCGCCGTTTGTTGCTGGTTATTTGAGAGCTTTGCTGTCTTGACCACGGAATCATATTGGTGGTCCGCCATGGGTATGATGTCTGTGTTCGAAACGAGGCTTAATTGCTGGCGACCCGTCACGGCTACCTTCGAACAGCCGTAAAGCATCAATCCCAGGAAAGAAAATATAATTACCCTTTTAATCATGGATGTATTATTTAGTTTAAAGTTGAATCTATACCAATTAATCATTTACTAGATTTATGCCAGAAATTATCAAAAAGTCTATTGGATGAGAATATTTGCTATCGGACGCAATTATGCAGAACATATTAAAGAACTGAATAATGAAAGACCCGATGAGCCGGTAATTTTTACCAAGCCCGATACCGCCCTTTTGCGCAACAATGCGGCGTTTTACTATCCCGATTTTTCAAAGGATATTCATCACGAAGTAGAACTTGTCTTACACATCTGCAAAGAAGGAAAAAATGTTCATGAAAAGTATGCATCAAAATATTACGATTCCATTGGGGTAGGGATCGACTTCACGGCACGAGACTTGCAACAGAAGGCTAAAGAGAAAGGGTTGCCCTGGGATATTGCAAAGGGTTTTAATGGGTCGGCCCCGATTTCAGACAGGTTTATCCCGGTAGTGGAATTAAAAAATTTAAAAGAGATAAACTTCAGCTTAGCTATTAATGGCGATATTTGCCAACAAGGCAATACCAGCCTTATGATTTTCAGCTTTGATTACATAATTTCGTATCTCTCAAAATTTTTTACACTGCGCACCGGAGATTTAATTTTTACAGGAACCCCAAAAGGGGTGGGACCTGTTCGCGTTGGTGATACATTGTCCGCCTATATAGAAAATGAAAAATTACTGGAATTTGAGGTTAAGTAGGGTAATTGTTGCTTTTGTAGCGGCAGTTTGTCCATTTTTTTCTACAGCTCAGTTTAGCCCTCCGGAAGACAAATTTCCCGCCGGAGAAACATTTTTATACCCCATTAATCCCGGTTTACCTGGATCTTTGGCTGGCACGATGGGCGAATTGCGCAACACCCATTTCCATTCCGGACTGGATATCCGGACAAACAACATTATCGGCTTACCCGTATTAGCGTCCAAAAGTGGCTATGTATCAAGGGTTTCTGTGAGTCCATCAGGTTATGGCAATGTACTGTACATAACTCACCCTGATGGATATACTACCCTGTACGCTCACCTTGATAAATTTAGCGGCGACCTCGCGGAATATGTACTCACCGAGCAGTATCGTAAAAAAACAGCCAATGTTAACCTTTACCTGAAAGCACATCAGTTTCCCGTGAAGCGTGGTGACACGGTGGCATTATCCGGCAATTCCGGATCTTCAGGAGGGCCGCATCTTCATTTTGATATACGCGACCGAAATAACTTTGCACTGAATCCACTCATGGTTGAAAGTTTCGAAGAGATAACCGACGAGCTTCCTCCCACGGTAGAGAAAATAGCGCTGCGCACCCTTGACATCAATTCACGAATCAACGACCGTTTCGGAAGGTTTGAATTCTATGCAAAACGTGTGGGTACTAATTTTGAATTTGAAGTGCCTATCCTTGCAAACGGTAATATCGGTGTCGAAATACTTGCAAAAGACAGGCTGGCGCCCGACAGCCGATTCTATGGTGGTGTAAATTACATCGAAGTGCGCGTTGATAGCCAGTTGATTTTTAATCAGTCGATCGACAAAATCAATATTTCAAAAGGGAGAAGCGTGCTCACAGTAATGGATTTTAAAACCCTGCGAAACAGCGGAAGCCGTTTTTATAAGCTGTACCTCGATGACGGGAATGGGCTGAACTTTTATGACAAATCTCCCGGCAACGGAAAGATAAAAATTAAACCGGGGAAAGATGCTTCCGTGGATGTTTCACTGAAGGATGCTTATGGGAATGCCAGCCAGGTTTCTTTTAAACTGAGACCCTCTCCGCTCAACAAGGAGGCAATCCTGCTCGAGCCTTTAAAAAATGGAACAGAATATGATATCCATGAAAACATTCTGATGGTGTCCGGGCAACCTTGCAGTGTAGATAGTAGCCATGCCGTTGTTTACAACCGTACAGCAAGCCGCATCATTGAACCCGACTACGCCAATCACAATCGCGCTGTTTACCTGATTGACCTGAGAAAGGAACTTCCGGATTCCATCGTTCTATGCAACGGATCCGTAGTGCCTAAAATCGTTGCTTCCGTTCCATCGGGTACACCATACCAATATTACAGTGACTATATGGATGTACAGTTTCCCGCTAATGCCGTTTACGATACGGTTTATCTCAATACTGACCACACAGTATTTCCCGATAGCTCTGAATTGTTTACGCTGGGTTCCCCCTTCGTGCCCCTGAACAGAACGATTAAAGTAACCGTCCGGCCATCAAAAAAGATCAAATGGGATAACACGATGGGGATTTACCGGGAAGGAGAGAAAAGCTACACACACCTCGGGGGTAAATGGGAGAACGGGGCCATTCATTTTTCAACGCAGGAATTTGGTGAGTTCACAATACTTCAGGATTCGATCGCGCCCACTATCAAGCCAGTGATAGTCAACAATTACGTGGCGAGGTTTAAGATTCGTGATGAGCTCTCCGGAATATCAATGTACCGCGCGAACATCGATGGCCAATGGTTGCTGATGCACTATGACAGCAAGACTTCAACCATCTGGTCTGAACGCCTGAATAAAGATGAGTTACTAAAAGGAAAACTTGAACTTGTGGTTTCAGATCAGGCCGGAAACCGCGTCGTATACACCCATCAGTTACAATAACCAATGACGCTCAAACCTGGTGATAAAGCACCCGATTTTACAGTAAATGATCAGGATGGAAATCCGGTCGCTCTTTCATCTCTGAAAGGAAAAAAAATAATTTTGTATTTCTATCCCAAAGACCAGACACCTGGTTGCACAGCGGAAGCGTGCAATTTGCGCGATAACTACAAAGCCATGCTCAAAAAGGGATATGAAGTTTTAGGAGTTAGCACCGATACAGAAAAATCCCATCAGAAATTCATCGAAAAAGAAAAACTTCCCTTCAGGCTTCTCGCCGATACCGATAAAAAACTTCATGACGCATATGGCACCTGGATTGAGAAGTCCATGTACGGCCGAAAATACATGGGCACGGCCCGCGTAACTTTTGTGATCAATGAAAAAGGTGTCATCGAAGACATCATAGAAAAAGTTGAT
>JAYSOP010000767.1:0-9508 GCA_043722905.1 Chryseolinea sp. | reverse complement strand
TTTACCAGGCCACGGTTAAAATATTTATCCGCGTCCGGTGTGCCAATTTCAAGGGCTTTTGAGAAATCAAAATAGGCACCCTGCAAATCCTCCAAATTATATTTTGCTAAACCCCGGTTTGTATAGGCCTCACTGAACGCCGTGTTAAATTTGATTGCTTTGTTGAAATCTGCAATCGCACCTTCATCATCACCCAGGTTTAATTTCGCTTCCCCGCGGCGATTGAGCGCATCCGAAAAAGTCGAGTCGACCTCAAGGGCGAAAGTGAAATCGCTTATGGCCCCGTAAAAATCGGCCAGACCTGCACGCGCTGCACCCCGCAGATTAAGGGCTTCTTTATTTTTAATATTGGAATTGATAATTTTTGTAAGATCATCTTTTGCACCGGCAAAATTCCCCGACTGCATTTTCTTGCGGACTGGTTCCAATGATTCCTGAGCGTAAGTAAGGAAGGAACCGAATAGGAGTATCATGACTAACTGAAGTATTCGCATGGCGGGTTTGTTCAAAAGGCAAGTTAGATAATTCTTAAGAATTGCTGTGTTCCTACAGGACAATAATCCACGCACACAACGGAGACCATTCTTTAAGAAAGGATTGCTCCGTCTGACAAAAAACTTTTGTCGTTATGCTGGGATATCGTGTATCTTGGTTGAAACTTTTAGTATGAAGAAGCTTTGCGTTGTTTCCGTTGTTTGCATGGCCCTGACTCCCCTCATTTCGTGTGGGCAGGAAAGACCTTTAGAGGATAAAATGGACTTCGAGAATTACGATCCTCCATCAACCCTTGTTGTACCTGAACACAAACTAACCCGTGCGAAATATCCATTTATTGATGTCCACAATCATCAGTTTAATATGCCAACAGGAAATTTAAACTCGCTGTTGGAAGAAATGGATAAACTCAACATGCAGGTTATGGTTAATTTAAGCGGCCGCGGAAGGGGCTCGGCAGAGCATCTTGAGCAGTCCTTACAAAACGTGAAAAAAACTAATCCTAAGCGTTTTATTGTGTTTACCAATATGGATTTCGCTGACATCGACGATCCTGAGTGGGCTAACAGAATGGTGAAACAACTTGAAGATGATGTAATGAAAGGCGCTAATGGATTAAAAATCTATAAAAACCTGGGCACATCTACTACTGATAGCAATGGACAAAGGGTTAAAATTGATGATCCGCGTATTGGTCCCATCTGGGAAAAGTGCGGCAGTCTTGGAATTCCGGTGCTGATCCACTCAGCCGATCCAAAACAATTCTGGCAGCCCATAGATGAAAACAATGAGCGCTGGTTGGAGCTTAAACTGCGGCCGGGAAGACGGCACGATACAGATCCCGTTTCCTGGGAGACAATTATTGCTGAACAGCATAATATTTTTAAAAAACATTCTAAAACAAAATTTATTAACGCTCATTTGGGGTGGTTCGGAAATGATCTTAAGAAACTTAGTTCACTGATGGACCAGTTTCCCAATATGTATACGGAAATCGGCGCGGTCATTGCCGAACTTGGCAGACAACCCAGGTTTGCCCGCGAGTTTCTGATAAAATATCAAGACCGAGTGATGTTTGGAAAAGATAGCTGGATACCGGAGGAGTACGCAACCTATTTCCGGGTATTGGAAACCGCTGATGAGTACTTTCCTTACCACAAAAAATACCACGCGTTCTGGAGGATGTACGGTTTAGATTTACCGGATGATGTTTTGAAAAAAATCTATTATAAAAATGCTTTAAAGGTAATCCCCAACATCGATGCCAGTCAGTTCCCGAAATAGATAAAGCGGAGTGGTGACCCTATGCAACTTTGGATCAGTCGATTCTTTTGATAAGATCTTTTTTACCCCCGAGCCTCAACCCAATCCCGGTTGAAAATTGAAAAGCTCTGCGGTCAAAGTAAATGTTTTGGCTCATACCAAAAGAGACGCCTCCTTGAAATAAAATAAACATATGTTTTTTGGCGAAGTTCGCGCGGCCAACCACAGCGGGCTCAAACAAAACTTTTGGTTTTTCATTAATTGCCGTAGAGGCTAGTTCATTCGAGAATGCATAGAAGTCTACGAGACTAAATCTGGATACGAAGGACACATCAACCTCTTTATTGTTTAATCCAAAAGCCGGTTGAACGAAATACCGTTCATATTTGCCTGTTGCAGCTGTCGATTGTGATCCAAAAAAAATATATTCATCGACGCTCGAACCCTCTCCCCGACCGTATCCTGCAAATACTTCAAAAAACCGGGCGCCTTCATTGTTAAAGTAACCAACGCCTCCTTCCATTAATGTATGGCGATGATAATCGTTTTGGTTGTCGGGATTAAATCGGGTGCGGTCCAAAAAGGAAAAATTTGTCATGACACCAAAATGGTCGGTGACCGAAAATGATGCCTGCGTTTCGAGGCCATTACCCACCTGAACGGAAGCCTGAAATTCTCCACCTTTTGTAAACATGGGTGAGTTGCGTACGTTTGGAACATACACAGGGGCGCACGCTGTGACAACTACCAGTGCTAGCAAATATACCTTGGTCATGACGGTTAGGGTTACCTAAATTTAAAAAGAAATGGCTACAAAAATAAATGTGCATGAGTTGAATGGATTAATCCGCGAACGCAGGTCTATTTTCCCAAAGGATTATTCGACCGAAAAAATACCGGATCAAATCGTTGACCAAATCGTTGAAAATGCCCGCTGGGCACCAACTCATAAACTAACCGAACCGTGGAGATTTCTTGTTTTTACCGGTGAAGGAATAAATACGCTGGCAATATTGCAGGCGAATATTTATAAAAAAGTTACGGAAGCGGATGGATCTTTCAAGGAAAGCAGTTATGAAAAACTCTTGTCAAAACCTTTACTCTCATCGCATATCATCGTGGTGAAGCTGACTTCTCTTGCAGATCATCCCGTTGATTACCTGGCTTAGTTTGAATGAACCGGTCGAAAATTTTGAGGCAAAGGTTTCTCCATCACTAACGATTGCATGCAGCGGATATTTTAGCATGAAACCAATGAAACTGTTTTTGATCTGGCCCCCAAACATAAAAGTTTCGACGCCTTGACGCTCCTTCCTAAAATCCGCATTCCAAATGGAAATTATCAATTATCCATGAATAAAAGTTCCAAAATGGTTATCATCGTGTTCTTTTGCCGTCATATCGAAAATCGGTTACATATTTGCTATCGGGAGCGCATATTGCTTCTTGATTGCTGGTCAACAACGAGGTTCATCTGATTAAAATTATACAAAATGAAATTTGCCTTCATCGCTTTAATTGCAGTCTTTGCCCAGATTGAAATGTTTAGCCAGGTTATCGGTATGCCGTTTCCAGCCATTACCGCTGAAACTGTGGAAGATGTCAAAGTTACCTTACCTCAAAGCACATTAGGAAAATATACATTGATTGGAATGGCATATTCCAAAAAGTCTGAGGATGAACTTAACTCGTGGTTTCAACCGGTTTTTGGCAGATTCATTCAAAAAACAAAAGGCTTGTTTTCAGGCTTTACTTATGATGTCAATGTTTATTTTGTCCCCATGTTTACGGGAATAAACGCTGCTGCAACTGGTACGGCCAAACGGAAGGCAGCAAAGAGCATCGATCCTCAATTGCTTCCTTACGTGCTTTTTTATAAGGGTGAGTTAAAAAATTACAAAGAGGCACTTGATTTTGAAAAGAAAGACATACCTTATTTCTTCGTTTTGGATCCTGAAGGCAAAATAGTTTTCGCCACCTCTGGTAAGTATACTGAAGGTAAAATGGAGGCTATCGAAGAACACATTGAATAATAAAATTATCCGCCGGCCTCATTAATGGATGCGCTTGAACTTCTTGGTCTTGCCCTCGCTCCCTCAGCTGCCATTATTCTATTCATTTACCTGAAAGATAAACACGAACGCGAACCGGTTTCTCTTCTATTAATCAGTTTCTTTTACGGTATTTTCAGCACCCTCATTACTTTGGTGATCAGTCTACCTGTGAATATGTTAATCATTTTGCGGGCGAATGATGTAGTGGATGAGTTTTACGCCGCATTTTTTAAAGTAGCGCTTGTTGAGGAATTCTCGAAATTCTTCTTCGTCAGGTTTATTTTGTTTCGCAACAAACATTTCAACGAACCTTTTGATGGAATAGTCTATGCGGTAATGGTAAGCATGGGTTTTGCTACTTTGGAAAACGTTTTATATGTGTTTGAATTTGGCTATGAGACCGCTATTTTAAGGATGTTCACGGCGGTGCCTGCCCATGCCACCTTCGGTGTCTTAATGGGGTATTTCTTAGGAAAGGCCAAGTTCACGCACAAGAAAAAAATCCTGTATAGTTTTGTAGCGCTTTTGGCGGCCACTCTTTTTCACGGATCCTACGATTATTTTTGGTTTATCGCCAATGTCAAAGGTATCTGGACTGGTATTTGGTTGGGCGCAATTTTGTCCCTTGTGATCGGACTAGTTTTATCGCGCAACGCCATACGTCTCCACCAGCAGGCTTCTCCATTTATCCGGTAATTACTCATTCTTTGCTATGCGCTTTAGCACGGTTTTAGAAAAGAATCCTTTTTCAATCAGGCCGATCAATTGCTTAGGACTTGGACGAATGTGGTACAGTGTTTCTTTTTCGTTTTTAATTGAGTCAATACGGATTTGATTTGATAGCTTATTCACATAATCATTGAAATCCACATTCTCTTGTTCCATGGCCATGTAGATCAGGTCTCCGTTTTTTTCCTGTTTGATAACCCGGAGCAACCACTCAGGATTTTGGAACAGATTCAGAAAATAATACCCATGATACGATTTAAAAACAAGAGAATCGCTCAGTATACCCACCTCGTAATTTTCGCGATGATCAGATTGGGGACCTTGATCAAAATATCCGAATCGGTATCCACGGGAAGAAATGATGATGGTGTCGTTGGACAAATCTCCGTTCTCCATAAAAGTCAGGTATTGGCCTTGAAGCTTTTTAGGTATTGAGGACAGTGACTTTCGACCGATTGGCTGGGGTTCACGGAAAGAGATCTCTTTACAGGCTCCAAAAGCTAATACCAGAAAAAAAACCAGCGCTTTCTTCATCAGCGAACAGGGGTTTGCTGAGGTAATTTACAGTTATAATTTATTGAAACCGCAATGCCGCCTCGATATCTCTCAGTAAATCCTCAGATTTGAGGCTAGAAAGGCTTTCTGCTTTTTTTACCTCGATCCGGAGGGCCTTCAATCCGGTTGCTCCTGGTAATTCTTCAAGTTCAAGTACTTCAATATGGTTGGTGATTAAATTTTTTGATGTCAGATATTGGAAGTACTTTTTATACTCCTCTTCCACTTTAGGCTGGTTGTACACGATGGCAATTTTTCCCGGTTGCGTTAATCTGTCACCGGTTTTTTTGACTAGCGCCTTATCAATCCTTTTCTTAATGATCTCATATCGGATATCATATGCCCCATCTACATCAAATTGTTTTTCATCAGGCCTGAAACGTATTGACAAGGGTTGGTCATGTACAAGGATCAGTTGGGTAAGATCAAGTTTTACTTTCAATTTTGGTTTTAATTCTACCATCCTTACTTCGGCCTCACACATAAATAGTAGTTGCCATAAACGAAAATTTCGCAGATAAAAAGCGTCGAAATTTTTATTTTTGCTGAGTGTATTGCCGACATAGAGTGTGTATTCGATCCCATCAGTCTGATATTTTTCAAAATAATGTGGAAACATTTGCTGTGCTGACACCTGGGCTTCATTCAAATTTGTGCTGATCATCTTATTGATCATTGCCAAACTTTCTTCAAAGTTTTTCCGCTTTTTGTAGACGACGCCAAACACCGGATCAAGATGATTTCTGTACTTTTCTATATTTTTGGTGAACTTGATATCCTTCTCAAAATACACCAGCAGCGGATTGATTTCCTGCTTTAAGAATTCAAGCACACTACTCTCGTCTCCTGACGCGAGACCTTCACTGATTTTTTGAAGCTGTGCTTCAAGGGTAAAAAGAGTTTCATCAAGGGCAGGGAGTTTTTTTTCAGTGTTTATTTTTTGAAATAACTCTTTGACCATTTTTAAGTTTTGTTGAAGGTCTTTTTGAATGGCCGATGTTCGTTCCAGGGATGAGTTCCTGACATCAGCCATACCGAAGAGAGGATAAACATCCTTAAAGATAATTTCTTCAAACACCGCTTTTTCTCCATTTCTTCTTTTCGCGAGCACTTTGTTTCCCGCCTCGATAAACCTCCACTGCACCACCGGATGGATATTAGTGCATTCCTCTTGAATGATGGCCCTCACCTCCATCGACATTTCCTCTTTGACACGCTTAACTGCCGCTGTAAACATGGGCAAAACACTTTCTACTTTGTTGGCAGTGATCGGATTTAACTCTCCCGGATTTGCGGTGGCCAACTCAAGCATTCCGATGGTTTCACCATCATCAATAAGCGGTGCCAGCAAGATATTTTTGATTCCGTTAGCCAGTAGGGCATCTTCAACGATGCTTTTGTACGGATATGTCTCCAGGTTCTCAACCGTTAGATACCGTTTCTCCATCCAGCTTCTTTCGTAAACCGATCCCGTAAAACTATTGCAGCCCTCATCGAAAAATTCATTGGTAGATAGACTTTTCCAACACTCTGTGTCTTTCTCTGAATTGAGTATGATATTATTATCCGAATCAAAATAGGCGAGACCCATCTTAATGTCCGGCATATTAAAAATGGAGCGCATTTTTTGCTGGATGGAAATAAAACTTTCTTTCCGGGAAACGGCATTTTTTTCCAACAAATCGTATTTGATTGACGAAACCATTTCCTGCTCTGTTACATCAACCATCCGCAAAATCATAAATCCGCGAAATTCAAAATCTTCAGGCCGGATATATTGCAGCCATAGGTCTACATCGTATACTTTTTCTGTCAGAAACTTGATGATATGAGGGTCAATGGGCCGGACTTCCCGATGCGCAACGATTTCAAAGAACTGCCTGCCAATTTCTACTTTGTAAACCTTGTCAAGCCCAGTAACGGAATTACGGATAGTGAAGAGCAGGGGTTTATCAAAGTTGACCTTAACATTATAATATTGCTGGAGGATCAAAAGACAGGCTTGGATAGTTTTTCCGACAACCATATCCTGGCCAGGAATATTAATTTTAGCTGATTCCCTTAGCTCATCTAAATCAATTGACCGTTGGAATACCTCTGTCGCATAAAAAGAATCAAATTTAAAAGGTACCGTAGCTGCCGTTAACTCGCGTTCCGTTTGCGCAGGCGCAATTACTGCTGACATCAAAAAGTTAATTAATTCCCGGTGTTTTTTAATTATAACATGATCCAGAATTGGTTGTTTGAGTTCCGGAGCAGCTTTAATATAGTCCGATAGGGTTTGGGCAAATGGGACCGTCCCGGCCTCGATGGCTTTTTCCCAATATTCCACTAGCAATTTCAAGCTGAGCACAGAATTGAATGGAAATCGCATGTTGGGGTTTGGATCACTCATAAGCGGGTATGTGCAGAGAACGATGAATTAAATTACAGGGTTTAACTTAATTGACGAAAATTCAGAATAATTAGTCTACATCCCCTGGTTTCCCAAACGGCCCCGTACAGCTGCTGAGGTCAAAGGGTATTCCAACTTTTAAGCTCCCCCAGGTGTCTATACTAAAAATATCAATATATGAGGCTGCGAAGCAGATGGTGGCTGGCCATCATTTTAACGCTATTTTCTGGTTGTAAAATGAATGAAAATGATGAGGTACCCTTGCTGGTTTTTTCAATAATCTATGATTTCAGCGAAGGTGAGCAGGGGTGGATTCACGGGTTTGCAGATTATCCCGTCGGGCCTGACTCCATTTTATATGACCTAAGATACGCTTATACGGAACAACCAGATGAAGCGAAAAAATCTTTGATGCTTTCCGGAAAGAACCTGAGTGGGGATCTTTTTATGTATCTGAAAAAGCAAATCACGGGGTTGAAGCCCAATACGGAGTATACGATAACCTTTAACATTGAAGTAGCATCAGACCTGAATTCAGAGGTAATCGCAGAAAGTGGGTCGTCAGAAAGCGTGTACTTAAAAGCGGGAGCTTCCCATCTGGAGCCGAAAACAGTAATTGCCTCCGGATACTATATTATGAACATAGACAAAGGAGACCAATCCATCGCCGGTGCGGACATGACAACCCTGGGCGAAGTCATAATACCCCTAAACTCAACGGGCTATACTATTATAACCAGATCCAATACCATGGCAAACTCACGGTATAAAGCTCAGAGCAATGCGGATGGTGAATTATGGCTCATTATGGGAACCGACTCAGGTTTTCCGGGAACGACCAGGCTTTACTATACTAAGGTTAATGTTTATTTTAGCGGCGCTTAGAATTTTTTCCCTTAGGAATCTTGCCTATACGGGAATCATTTTTAATAATTAGGTCGCAAAGCACCATAACGCTTTCTTCAAAATCAATCGCCCCCGCGGGGATATTTTGCCACGATGAAATCTTCCCGCCAAATAATTGAATCGAGCGCATCGAAGGGAAAAGAAGTTTTAGACTCGTGTGGTGTTCAGGGGTTGTTGCCAACCAAACGCCATTATCCCGTTTCTCACTAGCCTTATTTCTCAAAATCAGAACTATTTTCTCGCCGATGTAAATGGCGTGACATCCAAACATAGGGCGGGTGACGGGCGATTTATTCTCCAGGCGTTCTAGCACAAATCCAAACGGGATTGCCTTGTCGTTCATAATTAATGCATAACATAACCCAATGAAGTCACCCGAAATCATTCACGCCATAAAAAGGGGAGTCCTGCAATGTGCATCTTCATGACGTAAATTTATAATCGGCAAATCGCGCCAAATTAATAAAAAAAGTTTTGTCCTTCATTTAAATACAGAGGGGTTTAATGTGTATTTTGGCTTACTAATCATCCAACGACTTATGAACATTAAATTTTTATCTGCATGTCTGGTCGCCGTGCTTTTCACTTTTTCCTCCAGTGGACAGGGCTTTGTGAACAAATTAAGACAAAAGGCTGACGAGGCAGCTGCAAAGGCTTTGGAAAAAAAGGCAAAAGAGAAAGCTGGTATTGATGACGCACAGACGGAGGACACCAATTCAAACAGGCCATCCGGTAGTTCAAAAAATACCAATCGCCCTTCTAATAAAGGTGGTGGAGGTTTGATTTCAACCCCACCTGATGTAAAGCAACATTTGGCAGATGCAGAAACATCGTATAAGTCAGGCAGTTATGGGGAGGCTCGATACGCTGTTCAGCAAGCAATGCTGGGAGTAGAAATGGAAATCGGTAAAAAAGTTTTGGAGGCTTTGCCGGCATCAGTCAGCGGGCTTGACAAACTGGAGGAAGCGGATCAGGTAACAAGCGCAGGTTATGGTTGGTCAGGATTAACCATTCACCGCGAGTATCTCAAGGATGATAAAGAACTGAGGACAACAATAGCCAACAATTCGGCCTGGATGTCGGCGGTGAATATGTATATGGCTAACGGAGG
>JAYSOP010000766.1:0-3430 GCA_043722905.1 Chryseolinea sp. | reverse complement strand
AAGGACGAAACTTTCAATTTTAAACTCCCCTTGCTTACCTGAAAATCGGCGACCACCGGTTTCGCTTCATTTGTAACCTGCCCTTTTATCTGGAGTATCACGGGATTGGCATCCAGATCAGTTGTGACGGTTAAAGATTTTGTAAAAAATCCCGGGCGGCCTTTGGGATTATAAGCCGCTTGGATAAAACCCTGTTTTCCCGGAGGGACTACTTCTTTAGACCAACCCGGTGTTGTACACCCGCAGGAAGCCTGCACCTTCAGTATTTTAACAGGCCGCGGGCTATTATTAATAAACACAAATTCATGGGTAACGGGACCCTTTTCTTCTTCTATACTACCAAAGTCAAAAGTTTCCTCCTTGAAATTAAGCTGCTTAGCTTGCTGGGCCATAGAATTGACCATGGAAAGGAAAAAAATGAGGATTAATACAGGTTTTATCATGGAATAGGGCATTTCGTGCAAAATTAACGAATTAACACAGCATTTAATTTCCTTTATGCCGTGAAACTTATTTCAACCGCGAGAGGTCTGGCGAGTGATTTCCGTATCTACCGGACAGTAAGCGCACTAAAGAGCATGAGGCATGGCGGCTCCGTCCATCCTGATTGGTAAACATCCCTGGAAAATTCACCCTGATCAGTATTCTTATCAACATTTTATTTTCTTTGCATAATATGGCTAGAATTTTAACCGGCATCCAAAGTAGCGGAAAACCTCATCTCGGAAATTTATTAGGCGCAATTATTCCCGCGATCAAACTTTCACAGCAGTCAGGAAATGAGTCATTCTTTTTCATAGCCGACCTCCATTCACTCACATCAATCAAAGATGCCGCCACCCGTACCAGCAATGTAAATGCTGTCGCCGCTGCCTGGCTGGCTTTCGGTTTTGACCTTGAAAAAAATTATATGTACAGACAATCGCGCATTCCTGAAGTCTGTGAACTCACCTGGTACCTGAACTGCTTCACACCATTTCCCATGCTCGCGAATGCCCATTCCTTTAAGGACAAGTCGGAAAAACTCGCTGATGTCAATGCCGGACTTTTTACCTATCCCGTATTGATGACTGCTGATATCATCTTATACGATGCCCAATATGTTCCGGTGGGAAAAGACCAGCGCCAGCATGTGGAGATTGCACGCGATATTGCTTCCACTTTTAACAATTTATACGGAGAAACCTTTGTTCTTCCCGAATCAAAAATTGAAGAACAGGTGATGACCGTTCCTGGCACAGATGGTCAGAAAATGAGTAAGTCTTACGGAAATACCATCGATATATTCCTTACGGATAAAGAACTAAAAAAACAGGTGTTGGGGATCGTTACCGATAGCACCCCACTGGAAACCCCCAAAAATCCCGATACGGATAATGTATTTGCGATCTATAATTTGCTGGCCACTGAGGAAGAAAAAAACACTATGCGAAATAAATACCTAGGCGGTAATTACGGATACGGACACGCGAAACAGGAACTTTACGAACTGATTGTTAAGCGCTTTTTTAAAGAACGGGAAGCTTTTAATTTTTATATAAGTAACCTTCCTGAACTGAATAAAAAACTAGAACAAGGAGAGGCGAAAGCCCGCATAATAGCCAGAGAAGTGTTGCAGCGTGTGAGAAAAAAACTCGGATTCGCTTAGAAAAGGTAACAATTAGTTGACAATGGCTAATACATTGGAAAGTTTTGTCAATGGTGGCCCGCCATGCTTATGCCATAAAATTGATCAATTGTCAACTTATTTCCCAGCTGTCCAGACAACTTCCTGTTTTTCTTTGCCTACAGCAAGTATAATTCTCGGTGGATTAGTGACAAGAATAAGGCGCGTGTCTTTACCGGGCAATTTCTCCACGTCCACCGGTACACCTTTGCCCAGGTAAGCGATGGGCATCAGCAAATCGTTATCCGGACAAACATCATCATGAACTTTCTGAAGAGCCTCCTCCAGGTATTCCCCGTGCTTATCCTGCAAATCATCCTCCAGGTCGTGAAGTTCTTCCTCAAGGTCATCGTATTTTGGATCGTTATAATGTAATTTACTCAACGCCGCTTTTCTCTTTTCAATTTCACGCAATTCCGCATCCAGTTCTTTGAGGTCCATAAAATAATTTTTCCGCAAATATTACAGAATTCATTGAATAACAAAATGATTACCGCACATAACAGGTTTAGAGGTAACAGGTTCAAAGGCTCATATAAAGACTACAAGACGAATAAAACAACGTCAGTAATTTTCATTCATTCGTTTGCAACTGTTATTTTTAAGCCATATTAGCCATTCAAAACAATCATATGGAAGCCGATTTTCTACCCATTAATGGCACCGACCATATCGAATTTTATGTAGGAAACGCCAAACAGTCCGCATTGTATTATCAAAATTGTATGGGCTTTCGGGTATTAGCCTATGCCGGGCCTGAAACAGGAGCTCGCGACAGAGCTTCCTACGTGTTGGAACAAAATAAGATTCGGTTCGTGCTGACGACGTCTCTTCGTAATGATTCTGAGATTGCGGCTCATGTTCAGAAACACGGTGACGGGGTTAAGGTTTTGGCACTATGGGTGGACGATGCCCGGAAATCATTTGATGAAACAACGCTGCGCGGTGCAGAAGTGGCAAGTGAACCAAAAACAATTCGGGATGAGTATGGGGAAGTCGTCGTTGCCTCCATCAAAACCTATGGCGATACGATCCATACTTTTGTGGAAAGAAAAAAATACAAAGGACCCTTTCTTCCTGGTTACCAATCCTACAAAAGTTTACTTTCTGTTGTACCCATCGGGTTAAAGTATGTTGACCATTGTGTAGGCAACGTGGAACTGGGAAAGATGAATTATTGGGTGCATTTTTATGAACAGGTGATGGGTTTTAAATTACTGGTAACTTTTGATGATAGTGATATCTCGACCGAATACAGTGCATTGATGTCTAAAGTAGTATCCAACGGAAATGGTTACATAAAATTTCCGATCAATGAGCCTGCCGCAGGGAAAAAGAAATCACAGATTGAAGAGTACCTGGATTTTTATCATGGGCCCGGTGTTCAGCACATTGCCATAGCCACCGATGATATTTTACAAACCGTAAGTGAGCTTCGTAAACGGGGCATGGAATTTTTATACGTTCCGGATACTTACTACGAGGATGTTTTGGAACGCGTTGGAAAAATTGATGAAGACCTTACAGAATTAAAAAAATTGAATATCCTGATTGATCGCGATGAAGAAGGTTATCTCCTTCAGATCTTTACTAAACCTGTACAGGACAGGCCTACCGTATTTTTTGAGATCATCGAACGCAACGGCGCAAAATCTTTTGGCAAAGGGAATTTTAAAGCATTATTTGAATCAATTGAACGCGAACAAGCTTTACGCGGAAATTTGTAATTTTAACCTGTCCCCGCAGTGTCTCACGTCTCGTGGA
>JAYSOP010000765.1:0-1647 GCA_043722905.1 Chryseolinea sp. | reverse complement strand
AAGGTCTTTGGCGATTTTACGAGCGCTGACCGCTTCAAAAAAGAGTTGCGTGGGCAGAAGCTAAATGCCCAACTATTTTATTATGAAAAGGACCGGAAGTACTATGTACACATTTTTGAAACAGAGAAGTCATCGGAGGCCTTTGAGGAAGTGCGGAATCTCAAAACTTTCACGAAACTGAAGGAGGCAAGGGTACTCACCGTTGAGCCTAAGAAATAAGGTTACATAATCAGGTTGAAACGTTATTTATGTTATATATGTCAGCACCTTATCAAACCTTAGCCAGATGCCTGCTATTGACTGGGCTATGCCTGGGCTATATCACAAGTTTTGCGCAAAAACCTGTTATCAGAGACATTGATAAAGTAAAAGGAAGCAATGGTGAGGTGGTAACCATGCAAGGCAGTTTCAACGGTGATGCGACCAAGGTTGACGTTTGGTTTGGAGCAGCAAAGGGTAACATCCAGTTTATTTCCGATCAGTTACTGGAGGTAGCGGTGCCTTCGGGAGGCACTTATGACAACATTGTTGTTACCGATATCGTCTCCGGATTAAGCGATCAATCCAACGAATCATTCCTGCTAAGCTTTGGTGGAAATCACGGCATCATGGATATCAATCTGGAAGGTCAGCTCGACTTCAACAGTCAGAGTGGATTGTATGACCTGTGTTTGTGTGATCTTGACAAGGATGGAAAAACCGATATCGCCACGGCCAATGATAATGCCAACACCTTAAATGTATTTTCTAACACAACAGTTTCCCCCGGCTTAACAAACATAACTTTCAATGCTATACCGATTTTAATTGGAACACGTTCCATCCACGCCAAATGTGGTGATCTGAATGGCGATGGAAAACCAGATCTCGTTATTTCTGAGGGTGGTTCCAATGGTGACAGGATATTTGTGTTTCGCAATACCAGCACGGGTCCTGGAGTTTTTACTTTTTCTATTCAATCGACAAAGCTCACGGGTAAGAAAGTTAAACGCGTAGACATTGCAGACCTCGACAATGATGGCAAACCTGAAGTCATTGTTACCAATCAAACAGGAAATAATGTGACTGTATTGGTGAATCAAAGTACCCTCGCAGCCATTGCATTTAATGCTACGCCTATAACGCTTAATATCACCGGTGCGGCAAGTACGGACGGGCTGGCAGTTGATGACCTGGATGGAGATGGTCTTCCGGAAATTGTTACCAGTCAGTTCCTGACGGCAACCAGTAATCTGTTTATTCTGAAAAATACCAGTATTCCCGGAAATATTTCTTTTGCCAACAATATTACGTTTCCGCTTACCGGAACCATCGTCAACCTGAAAATCGGAGACCTTGATGGAGACAACAAACCCGAAATTGCAGCCACTCAGTTATTGGGATCCGGTATCGCGATATTTAAGAATCAAAGTACCACAACCCCAGACTTCGCATCACCTGTCAGTATACTCACCGATGAAAGGCCATGGGGAATTGATTTTGGAGACATAGATGGTGATGGGAAGACGGACATCCTCGTGGCGTCCTTAACAAAGAAATCTGTCACCATTCTGAATAATGAAAGTACCCCCGCCGCTTTTTCATTCTCCGCAGTGATCAAAGCGACCAGTTTTATAAACCGTCACGTTAGTATTGGAGACCTTGATG
>JAYSOP010000764.1:0-2739 GCA_043722905.1 Chryseolinea sp. | reverse complement strand
TGAATTTTGAATTTTAAATCTCTATGCTCACTTGCTTTTCTTCAGAATCACATGCGTTGCACCCTTTCCGTACAGGGTTTGCGTTTCTGTGAATCCCAGCCTGGGCAAGTCAATGCCAGCGAACAGGGGTTCTCCCGATCCGAGAAACACAGGCGAGACAGCAAGGTGCATTTCATCTATGTAACCTGCTTGTAAAAACTGGCGAATCGTTGATGCTCCTCCACCAATACGTATATCTTTCCCGTTAGCGGCTTTCCTGGCTTTTTCCAGCGCAGATGCGATGCCGTCTGTAATGAAGTGAAATATCGTTCCTCCCTTCATGCTGACGGGTTCTCTGGCATGGTTTGTCAAAACAAATACCGGAACATGATAAGGTGGGTTTTCGCCCCACCAACCTTTCCAGTCATCGTTTGGCCACGATCCGCGAATCGGCCCGAACATATTTCGTCCCATAATCCACGCACCTATGTTTTCAAATGACTTTTCAGCAAAGTCATTATCCGTTCCTTCCGTTCCGTCCCCTTTGCCATACATTTTCTGAAACATCCTGGTAGGGAATATCCACCCGTGAAGTTCCTCACCTCTTTTACCTAACGGGCTCTCTATACTTTGATCAGGTCCGGCTCCATAGCCATCCAGTGAAACTGAAAATGCTGTTACTTTGACTTTACTCATATTGATGCCTTATTAAAGTTTCAAATATGCATGTTGCTATGCAACTCCTCAACCAACTTTCTGCATTTGTTCGATGGCTTTCCATCCTTCCGGTGTGATGCCCATGATCTCGGTGACAACACCCAGCGTTTTGTATGTGTCAAAGAAAGCCATTCGTGCAATTGGATGATCTACTTCGCTGATGACCGCATATCCTTGTTCACGAAGACCATTCGTAACCTTCTCAAAATCATTGATAGGCAAACGGAACGCATTGTGTTGAATGCCGCCTGCGGGATACTTGGCGAGATAATCATGAAACATGCTTTGACCAGATACCGGCTGAACGAGTTCGATAAAAGTACCGTTGTATGCTTGAGTAGTCAGCCATTCCCCGGCCACAACCTTGCCATAGTAGGTCATATCCAGATCTTGTGCGCGGACATGCTCCGGTTTCGGAAATGCGATGCCGAGGGAGTTCGAAAGAAATTTTACCGTAGCATGAATGTCCGGGATTACCCAGCCGACCTGTGCGTGTTCTAGTCTGCCTGCCGGCGTGGCGTTGGTGTGGTTGATATTGCTCATGCTTGTTTGCCCAAAGTTTTAATTCGCCTGAACAGGCAGATACTTATGGGGCATCGTTCCATTTCTATTGGTAAAAACAAGAAATCTTCGGCTCAAAGTGCCTTCCAGAATTTCTAGGCAACGATTTTATCCTAACAGGATACAGAATATTTGTGAAGTACAATACAAGTTATCGTAAGCGATTACGAGGACTGTACATCATCAGGTCCGAGACTGATAAAACAAAGATGACTATCCTTGGAAATGTATTCACGCATTTACAATTATCAAAAAACAGGCATAATCTTTAGGAGGAACGGAAATCAGATCGAAGTAATATCATCGAAATCAGAACTTAAAGTAAAGGTCGAGGAAAACGATATTCACACAGCTCTCTTCGAACATTACCATATTTGTTTTTTAATACAATTGGACAATCTTTCGGCAAGAATAAATATTTTAATGTACAAAATCGAATTCATAATGACAAGAATAAACTTTATGCGACCAAAATTCATTTATTTTCTATTTGTATTACGCACTTCTTCCAAAACGAAAAAAAGGAATTGAAGTATCCGACTACGTCAGCATAGATCCAATCTCTCTGGTCTTTAATCCCAGGATAATAGTCGAAGACAGGATGTTCTTTTGAAGCAAGCCCATTTTCGCCTAACGCGGAATTCTTGTAGTATTCTTTCAATTCAGAAACTTCACCGATCATCAATTGACAGTTTGGAATGTTACGGGAAAGGTTTACAATAAACTCAAGCACCTTTTCACTCACCGGAAATTTTTGAAAGTGTGATGGCTCTAGTAACAGGACTCGATTGACATCTTCATTTTTACGCCAGCATGGATCAAGGTTATAGGAATTGTAAATAAGGGTAGGTTTGCTCACATCAATTGACGATTTGGGCACATTGGGTAAGTTAGTGTTTAAGTTCAAGTTGTCTGTGGATATTAGAGCTTCCGGCACCGAGGCGTTGGACAGGGACTCAACAGGCCTATCCAGAAATGTATGGATTTGATTTGTGTGCGTATATCGGTTTATGTTCTCTTGATTGCAATAATATTTTTTCGCAGAAAATGTGCCCGCCACCCACTGCCAACTACAGGAGTTGCTGGCCAGGTCGCCATCCAACAGATGATAATACATCCACTGTGCCGGTGCAGACCAATGTGCTTTGCTAATATTGCAGGCGATACTCGCAACGTACATACGCACATGGTTGTGCATATAACCTGTTTCATAAAATTCGAGGATCTTATTATCAATGGCAGTAATTCCAATCTTTGCATCCACAATCGCCTTCGTCATTTGTCGATGCGTCACATCAGCTTGAGCTTGTTTTATATCTTCAAATAGCGACTCTCGTTTGGCTTGCCACACACGCTGGAAATATTCGCGCCACGCGAGCTCTTGGAAAAACTTTTCTATCGTGGCGGCATGATGCCCTTTTTCCAATACGGAATCTTGTACTTGTTTAACGCTGATAACCCCTCGTGAAATGTAAGGTGACA
>JAYSOP010000763.1:0-6851 GCA_043722905.1 Chryseolinea sp. | reverse complement strand
CGAACCGCTGGCTTTTATTGATCTTTTATATGATGGGGTTATCCATCGGGGTCCATTTGCTGAACCTCGTGACCATTCCGGCCCTGGCCTTGATTTATTACTTCAAAAAATATACACCGGGAAGATGGGGTGTTGTCGCTACCATGCTCATTAGCCTTTTTATTATATTTTTCATCAACGATATCATTATCCCCGGGCTGCCTTCAGTAGCTGCGAATTTTGAAGTGTTCTTTGTTAATTCCATTGGATTGCCCTTTGGATCCGGTGTTATCCTGTTTTCGCTGATCTTGATCACCATCCTTATTTTTGGAATTCGCTACGCCCAGAGAAATAACCGGCCTATCCTGAATACATTCTTGCTGGCAACAACTTTTATTTTGATTGGATATTCATCTTATGCCATGATTGTTATCCGTGCGAATTATAATACTCCAATAAATGAAAACAATCCGTCCGATGTTATGAGCGTTGTTCGTTACCTGAAAAGGGAGCAATATGGTAGCCGCCCTTTGTTATACGGACAATATTTTACCGCCCAACTGGAAGGCTATGACCAGGGAGCACCCATTTATGTAAAAGGGAAAGACAAATACGAAATCACTGATCGGAAAATTTCTTACAGGTACTCTGCAAAAGACCAGACGATTCTTCCACGTGTTTGGAGTACCGACCCTCAACACCAGGAAATTTACCGAAATCTTCTTGGCTTACGCGAGGGAGAAAAACCAACTTTCTCCGACAATATCAGTTATATGTTTTCTCAACAGATAGGCTGGATGTATGTCCGTTATTTCTTTTTCAATTTTGCAGGACGCGAAAGTGACAATCAGAATGCTAACTGGGTTGGACCGAAACAGTGGTTTGAAAAATTGCCTACATCCCTGGCAGAAAATAAGGGAAGGAATAATTTCTTCATGATCCCGTTTTTATTAGGATTAGTAGGAATGTTTTATCAATCTGTAAACAACACCAAAAACTTTGTCGTGGTGGCTTTGCTATTTGTGCTGACAGGGGTAGCGTTGGTTATATACCTGAATTCCCCCCCTACAGAGCCGCGTGAAAGAGACTACATATATACCGGTTCGTATTATGCTTTTTCTTTTTGGATAGGGTTTGCCGTGATCGCCCTTGCTGATGTAATGACAAAAATAACCAGACGGCTAAAAACCGCCGCAATTGCAGCGACCATTATGTGTATTTCTGCCCCTGTACTCATGGCCACGGATGGTTGGGATGACCACAATAGGTCTAAACGATATTTTTCCGTAGACTCTGCCGTCAATTATTTGCAGTCTTGCGCACCTAACGGGATTTTGTTCACCGGTGGAGATAATGATACTTTCCCTTTATGGTATTCTCAGGAGGTCGAAGGAGTTCGTACGGATGTGCGTGTTGTAGTATTAAGTTACTACAATACAGATTGGTACATCAATCAGACGATGCGCCAGACTTATGAGTCTCAGCCTTTTCCTTATACGCTCACAAGCAAAAACTACATTCAGGGCGGGCCCAATGATTACCTCCCTTATTACGATGCGAAGATTAAGTCCGTTGATCTGAATCAATACCTGGAGTTGCTGAAGAAAGATCACAAAGGACTTCGAGTGTATCCATCTGCTAACGCGGTGCCGACAAAAGAACTCGTCTTAAAAGTAGACGTCGCCAAAGTGCGATCGCTTGGAATTGTGCCCGCGTCGATGGATAGTTTAATTGTTCCTGAAATGCGCCTGAGACTCCGTGGCAACGGCCTTGAGAAAAAAGACCTCGCCATGCTGGATGTTCTGGCTACTGCAAATTGGGAACGCCCTCTATACGTCAACAATACTTCGCTATCGCAGTTCAATGTTGACCTCGCACCTTTCGTTGTGCAGGAGGGAAACGCTTACCGGATATTACCCGTGCTGAATCCTAATCCCCAAACAGAACTGGTGAACACAAAAGTGAGTTATCAAAACATGGTTGAGAAATTCCAATTCCGTGGACTGGACGACTCAACAATCTATTACTCGCCGGACTACAGAAGCTTTGTTCAAAATCACCGCAGCAGTTTCAATTCACTTGCCTCTGCACTGATTGCAGAAGGAGACACTGCCCGCGCCCGTGAGGTTCTTTTACACAGCCTTGACCGCATGCCCGACCACGGCGTGCCATTTGATTACACCAATACCCAAACGGTTCAGCTTTTGTTTGAAATCGGCGAAAAAGAAAGGGCCCTTCAGATGACTAACCTCCTCAGTAAAAGGTCAGATGAACTGGCCGGATATTATATCAGAAAAAGAGAATACGGCCGCGAATTGCAGATACCCATTGTGATTCTGGGAGAGTTGCAACGCATTCTATATGAAAACGGAGAGAGTGAGCAAGCCAAACAGCTTGAAGAAACTTACAACAAGCACGCCGGCGCTTTCCAAAACCGCGGCAGCTTCGACCGGTCAGATTTCTGATCAGCTACCCTCTCGAGGAGGGCGTAGCGATGAATTCTTGAATTGCCACGGGCTTCAGCCTGTGGATCAAGATTATAGAAATCTAGTGTGCCACAGGAACGCTAATGTGGAATGCGGAATTTCTGGCACACGGAAAATGATTTCAATCAATGTGATTTTCTGCATTGAGCAGTAATTTGGCTAAGCCAATCCATTTCCGATGACATTGGCCCACGGCCTAAAGGCCATAGCAACTGATCAGACATTTATTCTATAGCAGCTTAAAATTCAGACCGTATTTAAATCCTCTGGAATGTTCGTGAAGACAAAGTTGAAATGTGCGTGCATACTAAAGTGTCTGCACGCATCTATTTTTTGATTATCCCCTACCAGAGCCCAACAATGTCATGTAAGAATCACGTAATTTCTCCGTGATGATAGCGCTCCAAAAATGGTGAAGATTTCGTACCTTATATAGATAATCTTTCATGAAGAAAACCTGAATTTACAGGTGAATTACTTCACCATACGCAGCAGCGGCTGCTTCCATGATCGCCTCACTCATCGTTGGATGAGGATGGACTGTTTTGATGATCTCATGTCCTGTAGTTTCCAGATTTCGGGCAGCCACTACTTCTGCAATCATTTCAGTAACATTCGCTCCGATAAAGTGTGCACCGAGCCACTCGCCGTATTTAGCGTCAAAGATCACTTTTACAAAACCCTCAGTGGCCCCCGCGGCTTTCGCTTTTCCTGATGCGCTGAAAGGAAATCTTCCCACTTTGATTTCATAGCCCGCTTTTTTTGCTGCTTCTTCCGTATAACCCACTGAAGCTATTTCCGGAGAGCAATAAGTACAACCGGGAAGATTGTTATAGTTCAGGGGTTTCGGATTTTTTCCCGCAATTTTTTCGACGCAAATAATTCCCTCTGCTGAGGCAACGTGTGCCAGAGCAGGGCCCTTAACAATGTCACCAATGGCGTACACTCCTTCAACATTGGTTTTATAAAAATCATCTACCACTACCTTCCCTTTTTCTGTTTTGACGCCCACTTCTTCCAGGCCAATTCCTTCCAGGTTTGTCGCCACGCCCACAGCAGAAAGAACGATATCAGCTTCAATTTTTATTTCACCCGTGGGAGTCTTCACCGTGGCGATACAACCTTTACCACTGGTATCTACTTTTGTAACCTCCGAATTTACATGGATAGTCATCCCCATTTTCTTGAAAGATTTATCAAGGGTCCTGGAAACTTCCTCATCTTCTACCGGTACAATTCTCGGAAGGAATTCCACAATGGTTACCGCCGTACCAAAGGTCTGATAAAAATAAGCGAACTCGACCCCGATGGCACCCGAACCCACCACCAATAATTTTTCAGGTATAGTATTGAGGATCATCGCCTCCCGGTAACCCAGGATTTTTTTTCCATCGATCTTCATGCTGGGCAGCTCGCGTGACCTTCCACCGGTGGCGACAATGGTATTCTTTGCTTCGTATTCAGTTTTCTTTCCGGAAGCATCTGTTACTTCAACCTTGCCGCCTTTTTTGAGTTTAGCGTTTCCTTCAATGAGGTCAATTTTATTTTTCTTGAACAGAAACTGCACGCCCTTACTGTTGCTGGCGGCTACGTCGCGGCTCCGTTTTACAATGCCCGGCATATCGGCCTTAAAGTCTTTCACCTCTATTCCGTAATCTTTCGCATGGTTGATATATTCAAACACGTTGGCACTTTTTAGTAATGCCTTGGTGGGGATACATCCCCAGTTCAAGCAGACCCCACCGATCTCCGCCTTTTCTACAACAGCTACTTTTATCCCCAGCTGTGAAGCGCGGATGGCGGCAACATATCCACCTGGACCACTTCCGATTACGATCAGATCATATTTTGACATAGTGTTTGATTTTCAATTCGGTTTCAAAGATAAACCTAAAAAGCAGAAAGCTTAAAGTAGAAAGCAGAAAGCTTAGGGCAGAAAGCCCGTTCGTACTGAATTGGAACGTATGGAACTGGGCAAGCCCATGCGGGTAGCGCAGGGCAGCTTTAATCATTAAACTTTCTGCTTTAAGCTTATTTCTTATTTTTGGCATTCGCCTGACTTTTCGATATAAAATTGAGGCATCACTAATAGTAGAAAATTATGGCATTACTCAAGGGAAAATCCGCGCTGATTACAGGAGCTTCAAAAGGGATCGGTAAGGCCATCGCCCTTAAGTTTGCCGAACAGGGCGCAAACGTGGCCTTTACTTATCTATCCAGTGTTGAACAGGGAAAGGCCCTTGAGGCCGAGCTGGCAGGAAAGGGTATTAAAGCCAAAGGATACCAATCGGATGCTTCCGATTTTGCGCAGGCCGACAAACTGATAAACGATGTGATCTCCGATTTTGGATCGATCGATATACTCGTTAATAATGCCGGCATTACCATGGATAACCTTTTACTGCGCATGAGTGAAGAGGCCTGGGACAAGGTGATGAACGTAAACTTAAAATCCTGCTTTAATACTGTGAAAGCGGTAACCAAGCCCATGATGAAACAAAGAAGCGGTTCTATCATAAACATGACTTCGATTGTGGGTATAAAAGGAAATGCAGGTCAGGCAAACTACGCGGCGTCGAAGGCAGGCATTATTGGTTTCACAAAATCAGTTGCCCTTGAAATCGGCTCCCGGGGTATTCGCTGCAATGCCATCGCACCCGGATTTATTGAAACAGAGATGACGGGAAAACTGGATGAGAAAACGGTGCAACTCTGGCGTGATGCCATCCCCATGAAGCGCGGCGGCAGGCCGGAAGATGTGGCGGATGCCTGCGTGTTCCTGGCGTCTGAGCTTTCCTCCTACATCACCGGACAAGTTATTCAAGTCGACGGAGGGATGCTTACCTGATTCCAATATTTGAAACAATGAATGTGTATGGAAACGGAGTTACAAAAAATCGTTTCACTTCTGAAACAAACCTATAGCAAAGATGCCTGGCATGGGCCTTCGGTAAAAGAGGTTTTAGAAAATACTACGGCGGAGCAATCATTAAAAAAACTTCCGAATACCCATAGCATTATTGAACTTGTCTGGCACATGACTAGCTGGAGGATTTATGTCATAAAAAAAATAACCGGGGACCTCGATTATCAGGTAACCGCAGAATTGAACTTTCCACAAGACAAAAACTGGAATGAATGTTTGCGTCAACTAGAGCAAAGTCAGGAACTACTCCTTTCAGCCATTCAAAAATTTCCAGCGGCAAAACTCGAGGAGATGGTTCCGAATTCTGAGACTCCCCACAATTATTATCAGCTGATGCATGGTATCATTCAACATGATCTTTATCATGGCGGTCAGATCATGCTGATCAAAAAGGCCACAGCACAACAAACGTTTTAACAGCGGAGGGAAGCAGATTTGCTCAAAAGGCTAACAACTGTCAGTTGCATTGTCAAAAATTATTTTGAAGGTTATTTGGAAACGATCTATTCTGGTTTTACGTTTGCATTACCAAGTCGAATAAGCATATCGCTTTACCGATTTATAAAGAAGCGCGGAGAGACAGGCTCTGTGAAGCGCTAGCAACCCTCCTCCCGACCCGTCGGGAAGAAAAGGTGCTAAATCCTGACTCTGATCCGGAAAGTCCGGCTCAGGATATATAAACCGATTAAAAATGGAACACATCATCGACATTCTTGAATCAGTATTCAATCCTAAAGGCTTCCAGGAATTCTTTACTGATTTATCGCAAATCAATCAAAATCGTACCGGATTTCAGGATGACAACACAGATCCATGTTATATGTGTTACTGTTGTCATGACGGTTGCTGTTAAATAGCGTAGCGCTTTCAGCAACACAATAGCCTATGACCTGCCATGTGACAGGGTTCAATGGTTACGGCTATATCCCCCTCTATTTCATGAAAAAACAATCATTGACTTAAAACAATAATACCATGTCTAATCTACGTTTTGAAACCCTACAGTTACACGCAGGCCAGGAAATTGATCCAACAACCCGTTCCCGTGCAGTGCCTATTTATCAAACCACTTCTTTTACGTTCAAAGATTCTGAACATGGAGCCAATCTTTTTGCCCTGAAAGAATTTGGCAACATCTATACCCGTATCATGAATCCAACCACAGATGTTTTTGAAAAACGTGTGGCTGCCCTTGAAGGAGGTGTTGCCGCGTTAGCGGTTGGCTCGGGCCAGGCCTCACAATTTATTGCACTCAATAACATTCTTCAGGCGGGAGATAATTTCGTTTCGGCTCCATTTTTATATGGTGGCACATACAATCAGTTTAAGGTGGCGTTTAAAAGACTGGGTATTGACGCCCGGTTTGCCGAAAGTGATAAACCGGAAGCGTTTGAAAAATTGATTGATAAAAAAACGAAAGCTATTTATTTAGAGACCATCGGCAATCCGGAATTTAATGT